>WLED01000099.1 GCA_009704445.1 Actinomycetota bacterium | reverse complement strand
CGCGTATTCTACGCGAAATGTTGAAGGTTCAACTATTTTCTTAAGGGGTTCATTTCGTGAGTTTAGAAAAGGCAGGATTAGATCTAAGCCACCAAGACCAAGGGGTTCGCCCTCAAGATGATATGTACCGATACTTCAATGGTACGTGGCTAAAAAATGCCGTTATCGCATCTGATCGGGCATCAGATGGCGCCTTTACGGCCCTTCATGTTGAGGCTGAAGCGCGAGTACGAGAGATCATTGAAACCGCCTCAGGAAGTGATGAAGCTAAAAAACTAGGTGATATTTACGCATCGTTTATGGATGCCACTGCGGTTCAAGCAAAAGCGGCCCAACCCATACAAGAAAATTTGGCTGCTGTAGATACGATCGAAAACCTTAATGATTTCATCACCGTCCTTGCCAAATTAGAGGCGCTAGGTGTTTCGGGAATCTTTGGGACATTTATCTATGCAGATATGAAAGATGCTTCAACAAATATTTTGTACATGCAGCAAGGTGGAATCTCACTACCCGATGAGGCCTACTACCGTGAAGAGGCCTATCTAGAAATTCGCAAGGCTTATGTTGACCATGTGGCAAAGATGTTTGAATTGGCGGCAGTTGCGAATGCTAAGGAATTGGCAGAAAAAGTTTTAGCCTTAGAAACCAGTATCGCTAGCCATCACTGGGATCAAGTTAAAGATCGGGATGCAACACTTACCTATAACAAGCTAACTCGCAGTCAAGTAAAGGCTCTCATGCCTTCATTTGATTGGGATCTATATCTGAAGCATGGGCAGATTCCATCGATCGTCTTAGATTCTGTCATCGTTCAACAACCTTCATTTTTCGATGGACTCGATTCCATTCTTAAAAACTTTAATGCCAACAGTTGGAAGGCATGGTTAAAGTGGCAGATTATCAGCGGAGCAGCTCCCTATCTTTCATCAGAGTTTGTAGATCAGAACTTTGATTTTTATGGAAGAACATTGAGCGGTACTCCAGAACTTCGCGAGCGCTGGAAAAGAGCCGTGTCGTTAATTGAGGGCTCACTCGGTGAAGCAGTCGGCAAGGTCTATGTTGAAAAGTATTTTCCAGCCGAAGCAAAACAGCGGATGGAAGAGCTGGTTGCAAATTTGATCCAAGCCTATGAAATCAGCATTAAAGAACTGCCGTGGATGGGGCCTGAAACAAAAGTTAAGGCGTTGGAAAAACTGGGTAAGTTCCGGACAAAAATTGGCTACCCCGATAAGTGGCGTGATTACAGTGAACTCAAAACAACTCCAGATGATCTCTATGGAAACGTTGGTCGCATAATTAAGTTCCAGCGAGACTTTGAATTAGCCAAAATTGGAAAGCCAGTAGATCGCGAAGAGTGGCACATGGCTCCTCAAACCGTTAATGCTTATTACAACCCGGTCATGAATGAGATTGTTTTTCCGGCAGCGATTTTGCAGCCACCTTTCTTTGGATTAACCCACGATGACGCAGTGAACTACGGCGCAATTGGCGCAGTAATCGGCCACGAGATTGGTCATGGATTTGATGACCAGGGCTCCAAATATGATGGAGATGGCGCACTGACAGATTGGTGGAATGAAGAAGATCGTGCAGCATTTGAAGAGCGCACAAAGGCGTTGATTACTCAATACGATGCTTTGGCTCCTGAAGAGGCGCCAGATGTAACCGTTAATGGCGCACTGACGATTGGTGAAAACATTGGTGATTTAGGTGGCCTAACTATTGGATACAAGGCCTACCAAATCTCTCTTGCCGGTAAACAAGCTCCAGTAATAGATGGGTTAACTGGTCAGCAGCGATTTTTTATGTCGTGGGCCCAAGTCTGGCGCACCAAGGTTCGTCCAGAAGAGATGCGCCGCCGGATCGCAACGGACCCACACTCTCCTGCCGAGTTTAGATGTAATCAAATTTTGAAAAACTTTACGCCTTTCTATGATGCATTTAATGTCAGCCCAACAGATGGTTTATGGCTAGATAAAAAAGCACGAGTTGAGATTTGGTAAATCTTTGAGTTTTTCATTTGAGATCAAACACAGTGCATCCAATTCTTTGGCGCGCGTTGGAACAATCTCCACACCACATGGTGATATTCAAACTCCAGCATTTATACCGGTCGGAACAAAGGCAACGGTTAAGTCCGTCTTGCCAGAGGCCATGGCAGATTTGGGTGCACAGGCGTTGCTTGCAAATGCTTACCATCTCTATTTGCAACCCGGCTCAGATGTATTAGACGAAGCAGGTGGCCTTAGTGAGTTTATGAATTGGCCAGGGCCAACATTTACAGACTCCGGAGGCTTTCAAGTTTTATCACTTGGGGTTGGCTTTAAAAAAGTTTTGGCGATGGATGCTAAAACTTTCAGACGAGATGATGTGATCGCCGGCAATAAAGAAAGGCTTGCACACGTTGATGATGAAGGCGTAACTTTTAAGTCGCATTTAGATGGATCGATGCACCGCTTTACTCCTGAGATTTCGATGCAGGTTCAACATCAAATAGGTGCCGACATTATGTTTGCATTTGATGAGTGCACCACGTTGCACAACACTCGTCCTTATCAAGAGTTAGCGATGGAAAGAACGTATGCATGGGCCATTAGGTGTTTGGATGAACATAAGCGACTAACTAATGAGCGAATCGATAAGCCCTATCAAGCACTTTTTGGAGTAATTCAAGGTGCGCAGTATGAAGACCTACGCAGAAAAGCTGCCTTAGACCTGGGCGGAATGAACAGTGATGGTCAAAGCTTTGATGGTTTTGGAATCGGTGGAGCGCTGGATAAAGAACAGCTGGGAACAATTGTCAGCTGGGTCAATCAAAGCCTGCCGGAAGATAAACCTAAACACCTGCTGGGAATTGGGGCACCTGAGGATTTATTTGTTGGTGTAGAAAACGGCTGCGACACATTTGATTGCGTATTAGCGAGTCGAATTGCGCGCACCAGTGCCGTTTACACAATGGAAGGGCGTTTTAACCTGTCTAACAGCCGTTTTAAGCGCGATTTCACGCCAATCGATGATGAATGTGACTGCTACACCTGTACGCACTACACACGGGCTTATGTGCACCATTTATTTCGAGGAAAAGAGATCCTCTCTGCAACTCTT
>WLED01000098.1 GCA_009704445.1 Actinomycetota bacterium | reverse complement strand
TGACATTCTCTCTGAAATTTTTTGAATAATCTGATCTGCGATTGGCTCTACTGCAACCAAAACTGAAATAGCCATGCATCGTTCTCCTGCAGATCCAAAACCTGCATTAACTGCTGCATCTGCAGCTAAATCTAGATCAGCATCTGGCAAGACCAACATGTGGTTTTTGGCGCCACCTAGAGCCTGAATTCGCTTTCCTTGCGCAGTGCCTTTTTCATAGATGTAACGGGCGATAGGTGTTGAACCAACAAATGAAATAGATTTCACGTCAGGATGCTCGATTAAACGATCAACTGCAACTTTATCTCCATGCACAACGTTAAAGACTCCATCAGGCAAACCTGCTTCTTTCCACATCTGTGCGATTAAATTAATTGCAGATGGATCCTTCTCGGATGGCTTAATAACTACAGTATTACCTGCAGCAATTGCGATTGGAAAAAACCACATTGGAACCATCGCTGGAAAATTAAATGGAGAGATAATTGCAACTACACCTAAAGGTTGGCGAATTGAATAAACATCCACCTCGGTTGATACACCTTCTGAATATCCACCCTTAAGTAGATGGGGAATTCCACATGCGAACTCAACTACTTCTTGGCCTCGAGTAACTTCACCTAACGCATCAGACAAAACCTTGCCATGTTCGGCCGTAATCAGCGCCGCTACTTCATCCTTGCGAGCATTCAAAATCTCGCGAAAAGCAAAAAGAATTTGTGTACGTTTTGCTAAAGAAGTCCCTCGCCACTCTTCAAAAGCTTTGTGCGCAGCAGCCACTACTTCATCTACAACAGCATTCGATGCAAAATCAACCTGGCCTGTAACTTCGCCGGTAGCCGGATTAAACACTTCACCGGTCTTATCGGCAGTACCAGCCCATGATTTTCCATTTACATAGTGTGTAATTCTCATGCATCTGCCCCTGTGTAGTGGTGTGAAATAGTTGTGAATGCTTGATCCAAAATTGCAATTCCTTCCAACGCTTCTTCTTTGGAAACATTACAAGGTGGGACTACGTGCATGCGATTAAAGTTTGTAAATGGAAAAACTCCCAACTTCTTAGTTGCAGCAATTAGCTCATTCATCGCAGGACTTGAAGCTCCATACGGTGCAAGTGGTTCTCGTGTTGTGCGATCGCTAACCAAATCCAATGCCCAGAAAACACCGAGGCCTCGAACTTCGCCAATTACTTTATGTTTTTTGGCTAATTCATGAAGTGCTGGGCCAATAACTTTTTCACCAATCTCTGCCGCATTTTCTACAATTTTTTCATCTGCCATCACCTTCAGGGTTGCGACCGCTGCTGCACATGCAAGAGGGTGTCCTGAGTATGTAAGGCCACCAGGAAATACTTGTTGATCAAAAGTTGCAGCGATTGCATCTGAAATGATTACTCCGCCAAGTGGCACGTAACCCGAGTTAACACCCTTTGCAAAAACAATTAAGTCGGGTGAGGCGGTTGAATGTTGATAGGCAAACCATTTTCCGGTTCGTCCGAATCCAGACATCACTTCGTCTGCAATCCAGGTTATTCCATACTTATCGCACAAAGCGCGAACACCTTCTAGGTAACCCTTTGGTGGAATGAGTACCCCGGCTGTTCCGACAACTGATTCGATCAAAATCGCGGCAACAGTGTTGGGGCCTTCAAATTTAATTACATCCTCTAGGTGCTTTAGCGCGCGAGCGCACTCTTGCTCTTCACTTTCTGCCCAAAAAGCAGTTCGGTATAGATACGGTCCAAAGAAGTGAACATGTCCGTATGCAAATTCATTGGGCCATCGTCGAGGATCTCCCGTTGCAGAAATCGCTGATGTTGTATTGCCATGGTAAGAGCGATAGAAAGATAAAACTTTATGGCGGCGTGTGTGTATTCGTGCCATACGTATTGCATTTTCAACTCCATCAGCCCCACCATTTGTAAAGAAGACTTTGTTTAAATGCGATTCTGTTCTGTCGGTAATCAATTTTGCTGCGTTACTTCGTGCCTCATTTGCATGTTGAGGAGCCACAGTAGTTAAAATCTCAGCTTGTTCTTGAATAGCTTTAACTACCTTAGGGTGCTGAAAACCAATATTTGTAAATACAAGTTGGGATGAAAAATCGAGAAACTTATTCCCATCAAAATCCCAGAAGTATGAACCTTTGCCAGATTGCACAGGTAGTGGCGAAATGAGCCCTTGAGCAGACCATGAATGAAATACATGGGCTCGATCAAGGTTGAAAACTTCTTGGCCTCGGGCCGGATCTGGTTGGTTCATCCCCCTATCCAACCATTTTTATTGAGGTTAAGTAAGACGTTGGTTGTAATCACCACTGCTTGTACTCTCTGCTTGTGGATGAAAGTCAGAAGGCAGAAATCGAGAGTCCAAGTCGGGCCCATGATGTGGCCCCTTCTGAAATCTTTTCTGAATTTATGAAGTCTGGATGGCTACCAACACCTCTTGTCGGAATTACTCAAGACGAAGTAATCCAATACTGCGTTAATAGACGCGCTCAACTTTCTGAAGCTTTTGTTGGCACGCGATTGGTAATTCCTAGTGGATCTTCCAAGCAGCGAAGTAACGACACTGATTATCTCTACCGACCTCACTCTGCCTTTGCTTATTACACAGGCGTGCAAGGGGTTGAAGCAGAGCCTGACTCTGTACTTGTAATGGATCTAGTTGATGATGGTCATTTACCACTCTTGTTTATTAATCCTCGGTCAACCCGAGAAACTGAAGCGTTTTATCAAGATGCAAAAAATGGTGAACTCTGGGTTGGCCGTCGGTTTACAACAGATGAAGCATCACAACGATATGGGATTGAAGTTCGCGACGTTAAGGAATTAACCAAATTCCTTAAAGGTAAACCTGCCGCAGCTTTGCATGGTTATGACGGCGTAGTTGATACTGTTGTTAAACCTCATGCACGTTCTGAAGAGTTGGTTAACTTTGTATCGGCTGCTCGTCTAATCAAAGATGAGTATGAAATTGCGCAGATGCAAAATGCTGTAGATGCTACCTATCGTGGTTTTAATGATGTTATTAGCGCACTCCCGGCAGCGATGAATACTCCGCGAGGAGAACGAGTGGTTGAGTCAGCTTTTTATGGTCGCGCTCGAATTGAAGGAAATGATTG
>WLED01000097.1 GCA_009704445.1 Actinomycetota bacterium | reverse complement strand
TACAGCGTTGACTGCAATTTATGACACCATGCAGTTTGTTCGCCCTGACATCAGCACAATTTGTTTAGGACAGGCCGCATCTGCTGCTGCAGTAATTCTTGCAGGAGGCGCAAAGGGCAAGCGTTATGCACTTGAGCACTCACGCATTTTGATTCATCAACCATCTTCAGAAGGTGGTGGTCAGGCATCTGACATCGAAATTCAAGCAAAAGAGATCGATCGCATTACTCGTTTGCAAGAAGATCTATTAGCTCGCCACGTGATCAAGTCTTCAGAGGAAATTCGCAAAGACATCGAGCGCGACAAGATTTTGACATCTGCCGAAGCAGTTGAATACGGAATCATCGATCAAGTTCTTGCATCACGTAAGGCTAAGAAGTAAACCCTTCCTAGCTTTACAGCTGACTTTTTCTCTTGCTTGTTGTTGTGCTGTATTCACGCTGTTGTCGTATTGAAATCTTCTTTGTGTGCGGGGATCCAACTTTTATGCACGCCTGATTATTCTCTCGGCGAACAGATGCAAGGCTTAAATCTCAAGCACAAATGAGTGTGAGAATCTAAACTTTACCCATGACAAGAATCGGTGAAACAAGCGATCTGCTCAAGTGCTCCTTTTGTGGCAAAACTCAGAAGCAGGTTAAAAAATTAATTGCCGGTCCTGGCGTTTATATCTGCGATGAATGTATCGAGCTATGTAACGAGATCATTGTTGAGGAACTCAGCGAAGCAAATTCCCTGGGCTTATCCGAACTTCCAAAACCACAATCTATTTTTGAATTTCTTGATCAATATGTAATTGGTCAAGATCGCGCCAAGAAGTCTTTGTCAGTTGCCGTTTACAACCACTACAAAAGAGTGCAAAGCGGTGGCGTAAAAGGTGAAGATGGAATCGAATTAGCTAAATCAAATATTTTAATGCTGGGACCAACTGGTTGTGGCAAGACGCTGATGGCACAAACTTTGGCTCGCATGCTTAACGTTCCTTTTGCAATTGCAGATGCAACAGCCTTAACAGAGGCCGGATATGTGGGTGAAGATGTTGAAAACATTTTGCTTAAGCTTTTACAAGCCGCAGATTACGATGTTAAAAAGGCAGAGACAGGAATCATCTACATAGATGAAATCGATAAGGTCGCACGCAAATCTGAGAATCCATCAATTACTCGAGACGTATCTGGTGAAGGTGTTCAGCAGGCATTACTTAAGATTCTAGAAGGAACAGTTGCATCTGTTCCGCCACAAGGTGGACGCAAGCACCCGCACCAAGAGTTTATTCAGATCGACACAACAAATGTTTTGTTCATCGTCGGCGGAGCTTTCTCAGGTTTAGAAAAGATCATTGAAAACCGCGTTGGAAAATCTGGCGTTGGATTTAATGCAACTTTGCAGGATGCAAGTGATAAGAACCGTAAAGACATCTTTGCCGATGTAATGCCTGAGGATCTATTGAAGTTTGGAATGATTCCAGAGTTCATCGGTCGTCTTCCAGTTTTGACAAGTGTTGAGAATTTGGACAAGCCGGCTTTAATGCAGATTTTGACAGAGCCAAAGAATGCTTTAGTAAAGCAGTACCAACGTCTCTTTGATTTAGATCATGTTCAACTTGAATTCGAAGCTGATGCTCTTGATGCAATTGCTGATTTGGCTCTAGAACGTGGCACAGGTGCTCGTGGACTTCGCGCCATTATGGAATCAGTTCTTCTTACAGTTATGTATGAGGTTCCTAGCCGCTCTGATGTTGAAAAAGTGATTATCACTAAGGCGTGCATCGAAACTGGAGCGGTTCCAACTCTAGTTATTCGCACGGGAGATATTCCAAAGCGCTCCCGTAGCCCAAAAGGTCAAGAGGAGAAGAGCGCGTAATCTAGACTGCGCACTATGTCTTCTAGCCGCGAACTAGCTTCAACTTTTTCTCCTGCCGAGATTGAAGCTCCACTCTATGAAAAGTGGATCAAAGCTGGGTATTTCACTGCGGATGCAAAATCAAGCAAACCTGCATTTTCAATAGTTCTTCCACCACCAAATGTCACCGGTGTTTTACATATTGGTCACGCGTTAGATCAAACACTTCAGGACTGTCTGTCTCGCATGAAGCGAATGCAGGGCTTTGAAGTTTTGTGGTTACCTGGCATGGATCACGCAGGGATTGCAACTCAAAACGTAGTAGAAAAACAGTTAGCAGCTAGCGGTAAATCTCGACATGATCTTGGGCGCGAAGAGTTTGTTAAAAAAGTGTGGCAGTGGAAAGAAGAATCAGGCGGAGCGATTTTAGGTCAGATGAAACGCCTAGGAGTCAGCGTTGATTGGACTCGCGAGCGATTTACGATGGATGAAGGAATGTCCAAAGCGGTTGTAACAATCTTTAAGAGAATGCACGATGCAGGGCTTATCTATCGCGCAGAACGAATCATTAACTGGTGCCCGCGATGTTTGACCGCACTGTCTGATATTGAAGTTGAACATCAAGATGATTCTGGCGAGTTTGTCTCTGTCCGTTACGGTGAGGGCGAACAAAGCATTGTTGTTGCCACTACTCGTCCAGAGACAATGATGGGCGATGGGGCAGTAGCTGTTCACCCAGATGATCCGCGTTACAAACACATGATTGGCACCGAGGTTCTTTTGCCACTTGTTAATCGAATGATTCCAATTATTGCTGATGAATTAGTAGATCCAGATTTTGGAACAGGAGCTGTAAAAGTAACTGCCGCCCATGATCCAAATGACTTTGAGATGGCAATGCGTCACAACGTTCCATTTGTAATCATTATGAATGAGCACGGTGTCATGGATGGAACAGGCACAGAGTTTGATGGAATGGATCGCTTTGATGCCCGTAAAGCAGTCGTTGCAAAGCTAAAGGAGATGGGACGAGTTGTTTCCGAAAAGCGTCCTTACATTCACGCTGTTGGGCACTGTTCAAGATGTGAAACAACAATTGAACCTCGCTTATCTAAGCAATGGTTTGTAAAAGTTGAACCAATGGCAAAGGCTGCAGCAGATGCTGTGCGAAATGGATCGGTAAAGATTGAACCCCAAGAACTTGCGCCGCGATATTTTGATTGGGTAGATAACATGCACGACTGGTGTATCTCACGTCAGTTGTGGTGGGGTCACAGAATTCCTGTTTGGTATGGACCAAACGGTGAAGTAAAAGTTG
>WLED01000096.1 GCA_009704445.1 Actinomycetota bacterium | reverse complement strand
GTCCCAAAATTGCATCACGAACAGGGCCGCCGACTAATGCCAAAGTAAAACCTTTTGACTTAAAGGCCTGTGCCAAGGAGCTAGCAAGCGGTGCACGTTCAACGAGTGAACGGATCGCTAACTCTCCTGCGGCGCCTAATGCATTACTCACAATAAGTAAGGTTAAGGCACTACCCTTGATTCATGATCCCTGCACCTGGTGCGGGCAGCGAAGGTGCGAAGAAAAAACGCAAACGTAAGCGTTCTGGCAGCCGCGGCCCACAACCACAGACAAAAACCGAGGCGCAAAAACGCCCCCCAGTTAAGAAAAGCTATGCCAAACGCGTTGATGAAGTTAGTGCTGGCGGTTTAGTTATCGACACAACTGGAAAATTGGGCCTGCTCATTGGTCGATTTGATCTTAAGGATGCATCTGGCACCAGAGTTTTGTGGTCGCTGCCTAAGGGCCATATTGAAGAAGGTGAAACACCAGAACAAGCTGCAATCCGAGAGGTGGCAGAAGAGACGGGAATCAACTCTCAAATAACAAGGTCGTTGGGTGTCATCGATTTTTGGTTTATGGCTGGCGGAAAACGCATTCATAAAACCGTGCACCATTTTCTTTTTACCGAAGTGGGTGGAGTTCTCGCACCACAGGAAAGTGAAGTCGACAAGGTTTCTTGGTTTCCATTAGAAGAGATTGTTGATCGCCTTGCATATCCTGATGAAAAGAAATTAATTCTTAAAACTGCGGGGATTACTCCGTGAGAAAAACAACCAGCGTTTTAACACTAACCTCTTTGATCTTCTCAGTTCTTGTCTCTGGAGTTGTATTTAGCCAGCAGGTGCATGCTTCAAATGAGGTTGTTCGCATAACTGCTCCTTTAAACCAGAGTTTTACAGGTGAGTTTCGAGATGATTCCTTTTCTCAATCTTTACTGCCATCGGGTGAACTTGGAAAGTTAGTTTTTAGATCAATGGTTCCTAATCGCACGTGGGTGATTGATCCCGCACTTATTGATGCGATCACTGCAATGACGTCGGAATACAAAGTTCTCAGTGAGGAAGAACCAGTTGGTGGTGATGTGGCCCTTTCGTGGTTAGATCGATTAAAAGCAGTAACTGCCCGTAATGAAGTTATTTCTCTTGCTTATGGAAATCCAGATATTGCATTGGCAAAAAAATTAGCACCTAGCGAACTTAGTCAATATCTTTCTTTTGGTAAGACTCGACTAGAAACATTGCTTGGGCGTACTGTCACAGCAGATACCGCCCATAATTGGAACGTTGGAAAATCTCGTTTAAGTTTTACAGAACGCAAAATATATGGCGAAAATCGCCGCGCATTGACTCGCCTTTCAAGGGTTGTTGCATCTGAAGAGGTTTCCAATCTGCGGGCACGGTTAGCTCAGCTTTTGTCTCCAAATCTGGATCGCGAGTCGCGTGCTTTCTTTACATCAAATGCAACAGAGGCGGTTAATGCTGTTGTAAACAAATTGCGAATTAATAGTGGAAACTATCAAGTTACAACTGCGTCAGTGAAGTTACCGGTCACGGTCATTAACAATTTTGATACAGAGGTAACTGTTGATGTCTCTATGGTTCCAATTAACTCACGAGTCATTGTTGATAGTTTTAAAGATGTTGTTATTGCTCCTAACTCCAAAGTTCAGTTAGAAATGGGTGTTGATGTAATTGCCCCCGGCCAAACAGTTGTCTCTGCATTTATTACCGATAAAGACGGTATAGAGGTTGTACCTGAGGCGCTTTTAACCCTGAATTCATCTGTCATCGATGTGCGCGTAGCCTGGTTTACAACAGGAGCGGCCATACTTCTCTTATTGGCTGGTGTTGCACAAAGTGTGAGGCGCGTACGAAGGAAGAGTAAATGAAATCCAACGAGCTTTTCCGAGCTTCTGGAGTAATGGCTCTTGGAACAATAATTTCTCGAATTACAGGATTTATCCGTGGAATTTTGCTTGTTGCAGTTCTTGGAACAACATTGCTTGCAGATACATACAACGTTGCAAACACAATGCCAAATATTTTGTACAACTTACTTGTAGGTGGCGCCCTTACTGCAATATTTATTCCGCAGTTAGTTAGGTCTTTTGATCATGAAGATGGTGGGGATAGTTTTGCTTCTAGACTCATAACAACAATTTCTTTCATTCTTATTATTCTGGTGACTTTAGGAATGTTTTTTGCTCCTGCATTAGTCCGCTTGTATGCCCCTGAATTCTTCACTCCAGGTTTTGAAACCGAAAAAGATATTGCCATCGCCTTTACTCGATATTGTCTTCCTCAGATCTTTTTCTTAGGTTTATTTACAATGCTTGGACAAGTGGCAAATGCACGAGGATCTTTCGGTCCCTTAATGTGGGCCCCTATTGCAAATAATCTTGTTGGTATTGTTCTTTTTGCCGGCTTTCTAATTTTTTCTCCTGGCGTCAATCTAGCCAATATCACTTCACAACAAATACAAATTTTGGGGTGGGGTACAACTTTGGCGGTTGTAATCCAAGCCCTTGTTCTAGTTCCAGTTATTAAAAAATTAGGAATTAAGATCCGACCAAAATTTGGGGTCCAAGGTTTAGGAAAATCATTTAATTTGGCAGGTTGGACATTAATTTATATTTTGATTTCTCAACTTGGTTATTTAGTTACCGTTAATGTTGCAACATCTGCGGCTGTACGAAGCGCCCAAGAAGGAATTACAGATGGAGTTGGTTACACGCCATACACCTTTGCCTATTTTGTGATGTTGCTTCCTTATTCAATTGTGACAATCTCAATCATTACAGCGATTTTGCCACACATTTCTAAGCTTGCATTGGATGGCAAACGTGAGGAAGTTAAATCTCAACTAATGCGTGCAATTAGATTAGTTGGTGTTATTACTATTCCCAGCGCTGTGGCGTTTTTGCTTTTTGGTCCGCTCATCACCGAAGTTATCTTCATGGGCATTCCGATAGCTGATGCCCGCTACATTGGTTATGTTTTGTCTGCCTTAAGTTTTGGGTTAGTGGCCTTTTCGATCAACTTGATTTTGATTCGTGGTTTTAATGCTTTTGAAGACACAAAAACTCAAGTTGTCTCAATTTTTATCATTAATTGTGTCTCCGTTGGGCTGTCCTACTTTTTCTTATATTCCTTGGATAACCAATGGGTGACAGTTGGCCTCGGGGTC
>WLED01000095.1 GCA_009704445.1 Actinomycetota bacterium | reverse complement strand
GTCCACGTTGCAAGCTTTCAACTCTTCACCGCGAAACTCGCTAATGCCAAACCCCGATTCGCTCGGGAGCACTTCGCAGGTTCCAGATTCAGTTCAACAAATTGCTCAGATGCGCTTTGATGCGCGTGCTGCAAAAGATTACGCCTCAGCCGATAAATATCGCGATCAACTTTTGCGAGAAGGATATGAAGTCGTAGATGTTGAAGGTGGTTTTGAACTACACCCTAAAAAGCCTTACATCACTCTGGCATATCCGCGAGATATTCGTCCTATCAATTTAGAGAAAAAGATTACGGTCTGCTTGATTGTAGATGGGTTCACCGATGATGCCGTAGAGACAGTTAATGCAATTAAAGAAAATAGCGATTGCGGGATTGCAATCATTGCAATTGGAGATGCCGGTCGATTACCTGAAGTAATGGACAAGCGGACATATTTGATCGCAGTAAATCCTGGCGCAGCTTGGGGAGATTGCGCAAATGTCTTTTTAGAAAAAGTCCAAAGCACCTATGTCGTGATTATGGATCCATCTACGCGTTTCACAGGTGATGCGATAACTCCAGTAGTTGCAGAACTTGATAAGGGTGAATATGTCTGCGTTGGATGGCGCGGGGGATTAGTAAATATCGACGATCAATGGCGAAGCGTTGATGACAAAGGTGACGGTGAAGTCGATGTTTTGTTCTCTTACTTCATGGCCTTTAACCGCGAGGCAATGTTTGAAGTTGGTGGATTTAATCCACGTGCTCTCTACTATCGAAATGCCGACATGGAGTACTCACTCAAGATTCGCCAAGCAGGCGGCAAGCTTTTACAGATGCAACTTCCTTTAGAACAAGCCCGACATCATGGCTATCACGATGTTGATCCAGAGTTTCGTGAGATTCAGTCAAAGAAGAATTACGATCGTATTTTGGATAAGTACAGAGGCAAAACCGCAATTTTGTCCCCGCGCAGGTAACCTTGCTTTATGAGTGATCTATCCAAGTACACCAGTTTGCGTGTGGGTGGTCCTGCAAAGAAAATCATTCACGTCTCTAGTGAAAAAGAGATTATTGATGCAATAGAGCAATCAGAGGGCTCTCCTATTTTGATATTAGGTGGAGGCACTAATGTTTTGATTGCAGATAGTGGCTTTGATGGAACTGTTATTCATATTTCTAATGATTCAATCCACTATGAAATGGATGCATGTAGTGGAGCCACTATAACTATCGGTGCAGGCCAAGATTGGGATCAACTAGTTCAAATAAGCATTGAACGTGGCTTAGCTGGATTAGAGACGTTAAGTGGAATTCCGGGAACTGTTGGCGCTGCACCCATCCAAAACATTGGTGCATATGGACATGAAGTCTCTGAGTTCATAACTCGTGTACGGACATATGATCGAGAAGAAAAACAGGTTAAGACATTTACTAACAGTCAGTGTGAATTTTCATATAGAAGCTCACACTTTAAGCAACATCCGGGACGATATGTAATTCTTGATGTTGCATTCCAACTACGTCAAGGTCAGTTAAGTGATCCCATCACATACGTTGAACTATCAAAAAAACTTGGGATCCAACCTGGAGAAAAAGCAGATGTAATCGCAACGCGCAATGCAGTTTTAGAACTTCGTGCTAGCAAAGGGATGCTCATTAGCAACGAGGATCCTGATTCCTGGTCTGCTGGCTCATTTTTTACTAATCCGATTATTTCCCAACAGGCCGCAGATGGATTACCAAACGCGGCACCAAAGTGGCCATTAAATGATGGTCGAGTCAAAATCTCTGCGGCTTGGTTAATTGAAAACTCTGGAATACATAAAGGAGATTCAATCGGTGGAGCAAAAGTTTCGACCAAGCATGTGTTAGCACTTACTAATTCAGGCACGGCAACAGCATCAGATATTGCAGCCCTAGCAAAGAAAGCCCGTGATCGAGTTAAAGAGAAGTATGGAATTACGTTAGTTGCAGAAGTAAATCTGATCGGGGTAGAGATTTAACCTTCTGTTATAAGTTTTTTTATTCGCCCAATACCTTCGATGATGTCTTCATCGCTGGTGGCATAAGAAAAACGTAAGTACCCAGATGGTCCAAATGCTTCACCTGGAACTGCAGCGACTTCTGCCTCTTCCAAAATCAAAGTTGCAAGTTCTGCAGAAGTTTTTGGAGTTTTGCCGCGAATAGTTCTACCCAGAACGCCCTTAACTGATGGATAAACATAGAACGCTCCTGTCGGAGTTGGGCAATCAAAACCAGGAATTTCATTGATCAAACTAACGATTAGTTTTCTGCGACGATCAAAAGCCTCACCCATTTTGTGGACAGCATCAAGGTTTCCATTAAGAGCCGCAATCGCAGCACGCTGAGAAACATTGGAAACATTTGATGTTAAATGTGACTGTAAATTTGTTGCAGCTTTGATCACATCTTTTGGCCCAATCATCCAACCCACGCGCCATCCAGTCATTGCATATGTTTTAGCTACGCCATTAATAATGATGCATGTGTCGGCAAGTTCTGGCACTAGAACTGGAAGTGATGGCGCAGTTGCACCGTCATACAAAAGGTGTTCGTAGATTTCATCTGTAATAACCCAAATTCCATGTTTAACCGCCCACTGGCCGATTGCCTTTACTTGTTCAACGGAATAGACAGAGCCCGTTGGATTAGAGGGAGAACAAAACAGTAAAACCTTTGTCTTTGGTGTGCGAGCTGCTTCTAACTGCTCAACTGAAACTAAGTAGTTCTGTGTTTCATCTGCAAAGACTTCAACAGTTACTCCACCAGCTAATTTCACGCACTCGGGATAAGTTGTCCAATATGGAGACGGTAGAAGGACTTCGTCGCCTGGATCAACAATTGCGGCAAAAGCCTGATACACAGATTGCTTTCCACCATTTGTAACTAAAACTTGATCGACAGTTACTTCGTAGTTGCTATCACGCTTTGTTTTTGCAACGATCGCTTCGCGTAGCTCTGGTAATCCTGCTGCTGGCGTATATCGATGATTTGCTACAACTTTTGTTGCAGCAGCAGCTGCTTCAACAATGTAATCCGGAGTTGGAAAATCTGGTTCACCTGCACCAAAACCAATTACTGGACGACCTGCTGCTTTCAATGCTTTTGCTTTTGCATCAACTGCCAAAGTAGCTGACTCTGCAATTGCGGCGATTCGGGCTGAGATACGAGGTGTCATGCCTGCAATTCTGCCGTATTTCAGGCGCGAGTTAGACCTGAACCCCACC
>WLED01000094.1 GCA_009704445.1 Actinomycetota bacterium | reverse complement strand
TTACCGTGTGGTTAATCCCAGAAACCCTAGAGCGAACAAATCTTTCAACTAAAAAAGCCGGCGACTTTGTCAATGTCGAGGTTGATGTTTTAGCTAAGTACGTAGAACGATTAATCAGCAAGGGAGTGAAAAAATGAGCAACTTCCATGATGCCTTAGCTGCTTTTAAACGTGGTGAGATGATCATTGTTGTGGATGATGAGAATCGTGAAAACGAGGGTGATTTAATGATGCTGGCAGAGGCAGCAACTGAAAAAACAGTTGGATTTATGGTTCGCCATACCACTGGAATTTTATGTGTTGCGATGCAAGAAAAGCGCGCCCGTGAACTTCGCTTACCTTTAATGGTTGAAGAAAACCAAGACTCAAAGCAAACAGCATTTACAGTCAGTGTTGATGTGAAAAAAGATATTTCAACAGGGGTAAGTGCAAAAGAGCGTGCAAACACGGTGGCTGCCTTGGCATCTAATGATTCTGTATCAACTGATTTCATAAGACCTGGACATGTATTTCCACTAATCGCAGTTGATGGTGGGCTAAAGGTTCGTAGGGGTCATACAGAGGCAGGAATTGCTTTGGCTCAACTAGTTGGAGCCGAACCATTGTGTTTACTCTCTGAAATAGTTAATGAAAATGGATCTATGGCCCGCGGACAATCCCTGAAAGATTTTGCAGCCACTCATGGTCTGTTAACGATTTCTATTGAAGAACTCTCCCAGCAAGAGATCACAAGCAACCAACAAGCTTCTTCAGATTCGCAAGAATTTACTTTTGATTGGGCGCAGTTGCCTTTACGCAATCAAGCATGGCAAGTTTCCACATACCCAACGTTGAATCAGCGTGAACACGCAGTCATAAAATTTGGATCAACCGGCACAAATCCTTTGGTTCGCATACATAGTGAGTGTTTTACGGGAGATGTTTTACATTCCCAAAGATGTGATTGCGGAGACCAACTGGAGCTTTCAATCTCTTTAATTGAAGCCAGCGGTTACGGCTACATTATTTATCTGCGCAATCATGAGGGACGTGGGATTGGTTTGAGTGAGAAAATCAAGGCATATCAATTACAGGATCAAGGAATGGATACAGTCGAGGCAAATATCGCTTTGGGTCACCAAGTTGATGCTCGAAAATGGAACGATGCAGTAGCAATAGTTAAAAAACTTGGATTGAAAACCCTGACTCTTTTGACCAATAATCCAGACAAGGTTGCAGCGATTGAAGAAGCTGGGATTACATGCGTTCAGCGGAATCTTTTGGTGGAAGTAAACAGTTTTAATGAAAAATACTTGGCAACGAAAGAAAGCAAATTAGGTCATAACCGAGGGAGTAAATAAATGTCAGGAAGTTCACCACAGATCACAGTTAGATCCCTTGCTGATGCAAAAGTTGCGATCATTTCTTCATCATGGCATTTGGATTTATGTAATGATTTAATTGCTGGCGCACAAAAAGGGCTAGCTCAAGCGTCTATAACTCAGATCGAAGTGATCTATGTCCCAGGATCATTTGAGATTCCGCTAGCATCTCAGATTGCATTCGAAAAAGGCTTTGATGCAGTTGTTGCGGTTGGGCTCATTTTAAAAGGAGAAACCCCGCACTTTGATTATGTATGCCAGGGAGTGACACAGGGCATTATTGATGTCTCACTTAAATTTTCAAAGCCCATTGGTTTTGGTGTTCTCATGTGCAATGACATGGATCAAGCAATCGCACGATCAGGTACGGCAGGTAGCAAAGAGGACAAGGGTTACGACAGCGCAATTGCTGCAATTGAGCTACTGCATTTACGCAGTAAGAAGTAATGATTAAACAACGCCCTAACTCGCTGTGATGTGCATAACTTCCGGTCGGGCCATATCCGCAACTCGCCACCACTTGCTTTAGTTCTCAATCCCGAAAGGGGGCCGGAGCGTGATTTATTGAAGTGTAGGCGCCATAGATTGTTAAAAAAACGGCCCGCCTATAGTTAAGATTGCCGCATGAGTGAATTCAAGCCTAAAAAGTCGGTAGCCCTCTCAGGAGTTCCAGCAGGAAGCACCGCATTAAGTTCAGTTGGTCAAGGAGATCTTCACTACCGTGGATATTCCATCAAAGATCTGGCAACACACTGCCAGTTTGAAGAAGTCGCATTTTTATTGGTTCATGGAGAACTTCCAACCCAAAAACAATTAGACAGTTACAAGTCAAAATTAAAGGGATTGCGTGGGCTTTCACCAGCTGTAAAAACAGTTCTAGAACAGATACCTGCTTCAGCACATGCAATGGATGTTTTGCGTACCGCGTTTTCGGCTGTTGGCGCAGTTAATCCTGAATCAACAAAGCACACTGAATCTGAGGCACGAGATATCGCCGATTCAATGTTAGCCAAGACTGGATCAATTCTTGGATACTGGCATCACTTTGCTAACAACGGTAAGAGAATTGAAGTAGAAACTGATGATGATTCAATTGGTGCACACTTTTTACATCTTTTGCATGGAGAAAAACCAAGTGCGCTGTGGGAAAAAGCTATGCACATTTCATTGGTACTTTATGCCGAGCACGAATTCAATGCCTCAACGTTTACTAGTCGAGTGATTGCTGGAACCGGCGCAGATATTTACTCATGCGTATCCGGTGCTATTGGTGCGCTTAGCGGACCAAAGCATGGTGGCGCTAATGAGGTAGCACTTGAGATTCAGCAGCGCTATTCAACAGCTGATCAGGCTGAAGCAGATATTCGCAAACGCGTAGAAAATAAAGAAGTAGTCATTGGATTTGGTCACCCTGTATACACAGTTTCAGATCCTCGTAATGAGATTATTAAAGTCATTACCAAGGAACTTGCTGTGGCTGCTGGAAAGGCAAATGATTACGAGATTGCAGAACGCATCGAATCTGTAATGTGGGAAGTTAAGAAGATGTTCCCAAATGTGGACTGGTTCTCAGCTGTTGCTTATGATTCTATGAAGATCCCAGTTAACTATTTCACGCCAATATTTGTAATGTCGAGAATTTCCGGATGGACTTCTCACGTTATCGAACAGCGCCTTGATGGAAAAATTATTCGGCCAACAGCCCTCTATGTGGGACCCGAGGATAAAGCCTTTATTTCAATCGACAAGCGGTAGAACTGCATGAATGAGTGACATGTCAGCAAAAGTGCGCAGAGCACTTGATGTCGCTATAGAAGCAATTGGTGGATCACCACGTGAAGGCCAGATCGAAATGGCCGAAGCGGTTGCTAATGCATTAACAAACC
>WLED01000093.1 GCA_009704445.1 Actinomycetota bacterium | reverse complement strand
GGGCACTACTGATATCACCACAAAGCGTCCTTATCAGCGCCCAATCAATACTGTTTTTCAAAACTACGCGCTCTTTCCACATTTAACTATCTTTGAAAATATTGCATTCGGTCTTCGCCGCAGAGGAATTAAAAGCGTTGATGCTGATGTCAACAAAGTTCTAGATCTTGTAGAACTTCCTCATCTTGCACAGCGCAAACCAACTCAACTCTCTGGTGGGCAGCAACAACGAATTGCTTTGGCAAGAGCAATTGTTAATCGCCCTGCTCTGTTGCTACTTGATGAACCGTTAGGAGCACTTGATCTTAAATTGCGTCGCCAGATGCAGATCGAACTCAAATGGATTCAACGTGAAGTCGGTCTAACTTTTGTTCACGTTACACACGATCAAGAAGAGGCCATGACAATGGCCGACACGATCGCGGTAATGAATGAAGGTGGAATTGAGCAGATGGGTTCTCCGGCTGATCTTTATGACAACCCCAAGACTGCATTTGTTGCAAACTTTTTAGGACAGTCAAACTTAATTAAAGGTCGCATCGAGGGCACAGACGGAGATAATTTAGTTGTTGATCTCTATGGACAAAAAATCTCGATGCCAAAGAGTCGAAGTCATGCAGTCGATAGTTCTATCTATGCAGGAATTCGCCCAGAGAAGTTCCGAATCTCACTTGTTGGAACGCCAACTCGAGGCAATGTTTTAAGCGGTGGTCATATTGAAGAGGTCTCTTACATTGGAGTATCAACTCAGTACCAAGTTGCAATGCCATGGGGCCAAGAGTTAATGGTCTTTGAGCAAAATGATGACGGTGTTGCACCATTTGATAAGGGTGATCAAGTGGTTATTTCTTGGGAACCAAACTTTACTTTTGCACTTCGCGGTGATGAAGATGCAGAAGCTGGTACTGAAGTTGCACCAGATGATCTTGACGAGGATGAGTAAAGTTTTGTCTAAGGTAAAGCTGCCTTATCTGCTTTTATTGCCAGGGTTTCTTTTTCTCTTTACTTTTTTTATCCTTCCAATTTTCAATCTTGCACAAACCTCTACGCAGACTCCTATTGCAGGGGGAGACACTGGAGAATTTGAGCAGACTTTTCGTTTTGCAAATTACTTGAATGCTTTTGTCGAGTATCGCGAACAGTTTGGTCGATCATTTTTCTATGCAATTTGTGCCACGTTGTTGGCACTTGCGATTGCTTACCCATTGGCATATGCGATTGCCTTTAAAGCCGGCAGGTTTAAAAACTTTCTTTTAGTGCTTGTCATCGCACCATTTTTCACATCATTTTTATTGCGTACAGTTGCATGGCAGCAGATTCTTGGTGAAGAAGGGTTTATTGTTCCTACCCTTAAAGATTTTGGAATGCTCAACGAGAGCACAACTCTGACTTCTTCTGCCTTTGCGGTAGTTATGGGTATGACATATAACTTTTTACCATTTATGACCTTGCCACTCTACGCATCTCTTGAACGTATAGATCCGCGAACTATGGAGGCAGCAGGGGATCTCTATGCAAATGGAATCACCACGTTTAGAAGAGTAACTTTGCCTCTGTCTATGCCAGGAGTCGTTGCGGGAACTTTGTTGACATTTATTCCTGCCGCTGGTGATTACATTAATGCAACAATTCTGGGTAATCCAGCAACGAAGATGCTTGGAAATATTATTGAGTCACGCTTCTTTGCCATCGTTGATTATCCGACTGCGGCCGCCTTGTCCTTTACCTTAATGGCAGCGATTTTAATTCTCGTTACTGTGTATATTCGAAAAGCAGGAACGGAGGAACTTGTATGACAAAAGTTAAAGATGCAACGATTCCTGCGATTCCATTACAGGCCCGTCTATCACGCTGGTTTGGAAGAAACCTGATTCGAATTTATGCTTTCTTCGGATTTACATATTTGTTCATTCCAGTTGCTTACACCTTTGCATTTTCATTTAATGACGCAGGAAGACTCAATCTCAGTTGGCAAGGTTTTACTTTAGATAATTGGCAAAATCCTTGTGGTGCTCCACAGATTTGTACCGCTCTCGGAAATTCGATCAAGATAGGTCTTATAGCAACGATCTTTTCAACCATACTTGGAACGTTGATCGCCTTTGCAATTGGTCGTTACGCATTTAAGGGTAGATCAACCTCTAACTTACTTATCTTTTTGCCTATGGCTACACCTGAGATCGTTTTAGGCGCATCACTTCTTTCACTCTTTTTGGTCTTTCAGATTAACCCAGGTTTTTGGCCAACTGTTATTGCCCACGTTGTCTTTTGTATTTCCTTTGTCGTGGTAACGGTAAAAGCAAGAATTGCATCCCTTGATCCACGCTTAGAGCAAGCGGCCATGGATCTATATGCAAATGAGTTCCAAACTTTTCGCCGAGTAACACTTCCTCTTGTTGCACCTGGTATTGCAGCAGCTGCCTTACTTGCCTTTAGTTTGTCCTTTGATGACTTTATTGTCACTAACTTCAACTCTGGAACATTGACGACATTTCCCGAATTTGTCTATGTCTCTGCTGCACGTGGTATTCCTGCCCAGGCAAATGTCATTGGTTCGGCGATGTTTTTCTTAGCCCTTGCCATCGTTATCGCAGGTCAGTTAATTAGCAAAAAAACAAAAGTTACTAAATGACCAATCACGGAAATATGTACGGCCCCAGTTTTACTTTTTTAGGAATTCCATCCTGCGACTTAGATGATCCAAAAACTTATGCTGGCGCAGATGTAATTATTGTTGGTGCACCAATTGATAGTGGAACGTCTCATCGATCCGGTGCCAAATTTGGACCGCAGGCAATTCGTGGGGGAGATTACCTACCTCATGATGGTTCACGCCCTCATCTTGCACTTCGAACAGATGGACTGAAAGATCTCAAGGTTTTTGATGCTGGAGATTTAAAGATGCCAGGTTCGGATTTGACTGGGTCCTTGGCTATTTTGGCAGCAGCAACAGAAAAAATTTCACGTGCAGGAATTATTCCCGTTGTTCTTGGAGGCGATCATTCAATTGCATCTGCCGATGTTGCAGGAATTGCTGCGCACAGAGGCTTAGGCAAAATCTCAATGATTCACTTTGATGCTCACGCTGATACAGGGGAGGATCAATTTGGCGCACTCGTTGGCCACGGAACTCCGATGCGTAATTTGATTAACAATGGATTTGTTCGTGGTGATCGATTCTTACAGCTGGGTCTTCGTGGATATTGGCCAGAGGATGCAACTCTTAATTGGATGCGCGATCAAGGTATGCGCTCATACGAGATGACAGAGATTGCACACCGTGGATTAAATACTGTCTTAGATGAATCTTTT
>WLED01000092.1 GCA_009704445.1 Actinomycetota bacterium | reverse complement strand
TAACAGTGCCTACTTCATAGAGGGTGAAGGTTGACGGTCCAACAATTGAACGGCCTGGTTCAATTGAAATCTTTGGAATAACTAGATTGTGTGATTCGCAGTTTTTCTTAACGGCCGATGCAAGTGCTTGTAATGCTTGGGATGGATCAACTGTTGTTTCACCTGGAAGATATGCAATTGCATACCCGCCACCTAGATCTAACTCTGGAAGTTCTGATTTAAACTCATCGCGATATTGCGCAAGAAGACCAATTAAACGCTGGGCTGCAAGTTGAAAAGTTTCATAGCCAAAAACCTGAGATCCAATGTGTGCGTGAAATCCACGCAGTTCCAAACTACTGTGCTTGCGCACATCTTCAATTGCACTCCATGCTGCACCGCTTGCAATAGAGAATCCAAACTTCACATCTTCATGGGCCGTTGCAATGGATTGGTGAGTGTGAGTATCTATGCCTGGTGTAATTCTCAACAGTACTTTTTGAGTTTTTCCAACTTTTAGAGCTGCGGTAGCAACTCGTTCAATTTCATACAGCGAGTCCAGAACGATTATTCCCACCCCTGCATCGACTGCTCTTTGAATTTCAGAAACTGATTTATTGTTACCGTGAAGCTCTATCTTTGCGGGGTCTATGCCAGCAGCCAGCGCAACAGCTAATTCGCCTCCCGTACAAACATCAATTCCTATTCCACAATCTTTAATCCATCGGCCTACCTCTGTGCAGATAAAAGCTTTTGCAGCGTAATAGACCGTGCCCGCATTTGATTCAAAAGCCTGCGAAAGTGCGGTGTTCCACGCTAGAGCACGGCTACGAAAATCAAATTCATCTATAAAAAATGCAGGTGTACCAAATTCTTGGGCTAACTCTTTTGCAGATATTCCGGAGATAGAAAGTTGTTCGCCTGTTTTAACCGAGGATGACCACATTATCTACATCCTCTCCGGTGCACTGACGCCTAAAAGATCTAACCCATTTTTTAAAACCTGCTTAGTAGCAGTACACAGTAATAGACGTGCGGTGTGTATCGCAGTTAATTTCTCTTCTCCCATAGGAAGCACTCGGCAATCGTTATAAAAACCGTGATAGGTGCCGGCTAACTCTTCTAAGTATCGAGCAACTCGATGGGGCTCTCGCAGCTCGGCTGCTGATTCAATTACTCGAGGGAATTCGGCAAGGACGCCTAGCAGTTCATTCTCACGGTCATGAGTCAGTTGGCCGGGATCAAAATCCTTGAGATCCAACGATGCACCAAGTTCAACTGCGTTACGAAGAACTGCAGCGATACGTGCGTGCGCATATTGAACGTAGTAGACAGGATTTTCATTTGTATTTCTTTTTAGAACATCAATGTCCATCACCATCGGTGTATCAACTGGATATCTAATCAAGGTATATCGCGCAGCATCTACGCCAACTTTTTCTACCAACTCTTCTAGAGTAATGATTGTTCCAGCGCGCTTAGAGAGTTTTACCTCTTGGCCACCTTCCATAATCTTCACAAGTTGACCAATTAATACATCAATGTTGTAGTCAGGATTATCACCAGCACACGCTGCTGTTGCACGTAGCCGGTTGATGTAACCATGATGGTCTGCCCCAAGCATGTAGATACAGATATCAAATCCGCGTTCACGCTTATTAATATAGTAGGCAGTATCTGATGCAAAATAAGTTAGTTCACCGTTTGCTTTTGTTATTACTCTATCTTTGTCGTCGCCAAAATCTGTAGTTCGAAGCCAAATTGCTCCTTCGTTTTCAAAAACATGACCCTGCTTACGAAGTTTTTGTACACCGTGCTCCACTGCGCCTTGATCATGAAGTGAACGCTCAGAAAACCAGACATCAAAGTGTGTGTTAAATGAATCGAGAACTCTCTGTTGATCTTTGAGTTGAACTTTATATGCAGCTTCACGGAAAGCTACTGTTCTGTTGGCAGATGAGAGTTCCTTTATACCGGTATTTTCCATAACAACTTCTTTGGCCAAATCTTTAATGTAATCACCTTGATAGCCGTTCTCAGGAACAGGTTGACCTAATGCAACTGCTTCTACCGATTGGCCAAACAAATCCATTTGATTGCCACGATCATTAATGTAAAACTCTCTAGTTACTTGCGCACCAGCTGCAGTTAACACTCGACCGAGTGCATCACCAACTGCTGCCCAGCGAGTATGCCCAAGATGAAGTGGACCAGTTGGGTTCGCACTAATGAACTCAAGATTTATCTTTGTGCCTGAAAGAGATTTACCAACTCCAAAGGAATCTTTTGCTGCAACAATCGTTTCAACCAATTGCGCTTGACTCGCACGATTTAAAGTTAAATTAATAAATCCTGGACCAGCGATTTCAACTTTATTGATTGCTTCAATTCCAGTTAACTGGTCAGCAATAACTTGTGCAACTTCTCGTGGGTTTTTACCCATTGTTTTTGAAATTTGTAGGGCGATCGACGTTGCATAATCGCCATGGCTTCTGTCTTTTGGTCTCTCCAACTTGATTGAATCTGGGACTGCTCCCGATAGAGCGTTGGCCTGGATTGCCCTAGAGATTGCCTCCTTGAGGGTGGCCTCGAGCTGCTCGAGTTGTGAGGGCATGCTCATAGGTTAGCGCCAGCAGACGTGGGAGTTATCAAACCGTAAGGTTCTGCGCTCAGATTCTGAGAATAGGTAGTGACGTTTCCAGATTTTTCCACTACTTTCTACCTTACGTTGTGCCAACAAAACTAGGCGAAAACCGCCAAGGGCACATCCCCTTTCGAAAGGTCTACTAAATGAAAAAGCGTCGCCTCGCGATTGTCGCTGCAATGTCAGCGTTTGCAATCGTACTAACAGGTTGCTCAAGCTCATCAGATAGTTCAGCTGACGGTTTCGTCGGCGTAATTCTGCCTGATTCAGCTTCATCAAACCGATGGGAAAAAGATGACCGTGGATTCCTACAGGCAGCATTTGATGCAGCTGGCGTAGAAGTTGATATCCAAAACGCAAACGGAGACAAGGAAGCATTCGCAACTATTGCTGACCAGATGTTAACTGCTGGTGCAAAGGTTCTTATCCTTGTAAATCTAGATTCAGAATCAGCTAAGGCTGTTCAGGACAAGGCTGCAGCTCAGGGTGTAAAGACAATCGATTACGATCGTCTAACAGTCGGTGGTTCAGCTTCATACTACGTTTCATTTGATAACGAAGCAGTTGGTCGCCTACAGGGCGAAGGAATCAAGGCTTGTCTTGATGCAGCTGGTAAGTCAAAGGCACGTATCGTTTACCTAAACGGTTCACCTACAGATAACAACGCAACACTCTTCAAGGCTGGATACGATTCAGTGCTACGTCCTTTGATTGATTCAAAGGCTTACACACTCGTTGATGACCAAGCTGTTCCAGATTGGGACAACGTAAAGGGTGGACAGATTTTCGAGCAGCAACTAACTAAGGCAGGCGGAAAGCTTGATGCAGTTGTTTCAGCTAACGAAGGTCTTGGACTTGCAGCTGTAGCAGTTCTAAAGAAGAACAAGC
>WLED01000091.1 GCA_009704445.1 Actinomycetota bacterium | reverse complement strand
GCATCAGGTGATGTTATTAAAGTCGCCGAAGTTGTACGCGATCTATACCGCCGCGATCTTGACCGCGGTCTTTCAGCTGGAGAAAAGCGCATGCTTGCCAAGGCAAAGCAGATCCTAGTTTCAGAGCTTGCACTCGCAGAGCGCACTGATGAATTAAAGGCTGCAGTAATCCTTGACAAGGTTCTCGCTTCTTAACAAGTGAGCACACCTTCACTCAAGGTGATTGTGGCGGTAACTTCGCCGATTGCCTTTGAAATACTCAATAACAAAACAATTCTTCATACCTCATTTAACGTTGCACGTGCTTTTTCCATTGAAACAGGAATCAAAACACAGCTAGCTATTGCTGTTGAAAATCAGACCCAAGTTTCCGGCTTAGATTGCGAAGTATTAATCTGTAATCCCAATGATCCAGCCTCACTGGCTGCTGCGATTAAGGCATCAACCCCATGTGATCTTGTAGCAATTCATGATTCGCAGCGTCCACTTACAAGAACAACTCAATTTCACAGAGCGATAGAGGCGCTAATCGGTGATGTTGATGCTGTGCGCCCGGTATCTGAATTTACAGAAACTCTCAAGGCTATTAATAACGATGCAACAATCGAGCGAACAATTGATCGCACATCAATGCAGCGCGTTTCATCGCCAGAGGTCATGCGCTTTTCTGCAATAGATTTTGGGGGCAAGGCAAGCACTTGGTTTGTTCCGCTGAAATCAGATGCCAAGATCTCTACTGTTGATGCAGATCCAGAAAGCCTTCGTGTTAACTCTTTAGCTGAGATTACTTTGATGGAGTCATTTGTTCACTGGCAACAAACCGTTGCAATCAAGTAAAGAGCAAACCAACATCTGCTCGTGAGTAAATCTAGATCCAACCTAAATCTGGCTTACCGAACAAAAAACTAATCAGATTTTTTCTTAAGGTTTCTATACTCTTTCAGCATTTTAAATGGCTTACCAAAAGTTGCCTTCGGCAGAGCCCAGAAAGACTTGCTAGGTGAGCGCCTGAAACTACGCCACATCCGAATTGGCTTAGTAGCAATGCGATGAGGCAAGTCCTTCAAATAAATATCCCAGAGATCATTAGTTTCATGTTCTACGCGGGTGTTACAAACAGAGCATGTTGTTGATACCAATAGACGACCTGCATAGACAAGTTCATGCAATGTCTCTTGATGGCAGTGGGCACAGTTAAGTTCAGCTTCCATAACTTCTCTACTCAATCTTTGTACCCCCTTTTCGCTAATACGTGTTCTGCAATTGCTAAATCCTGCGGATAAGTAATCTTCACATTAGATGCATCAGCTGTAATGGCAACTGTAGTTATGTTCGGAAAATACTTTTCCATACAAGCGGCAGTATCTGTACCGTTAAAACCATCTGCTGCAGCTTTTGTGTATGCCTCTAGCAGTTGAGGTGCGGTAAAGCCCTGCGGTGTTTGTACGCGTACAACTGTATCGCTTCGAACCATATCCATTTCGCGAGGATTAACGGCGATTGTTGGAATTGCACCACCGTGACGATGTGCTGCATCTGCAATCTCAACAAACAGTGCCGGAGTTGCAAGTGGTCTAGCGCCATCGTGAATGAGAACAACCTCAACTTCTCCTGAGTTAATCGCTGGAGCCAAATAGGTAAGTGCGTTATGTTCACTCTCATGACGTGTTGACCCGCCATAGACAACTTCTATCTTTAGGCCAGCCATTTCGCGCTTAATAACCTCTTGGGCTAAAGCTTCATCATCAGGGTTAATGACTAGAACAATGCGAGCTTGCTTAAAGTTTTTTGCCGCATTTGTCAGAGAACGGGAAATAATTCTGCGTCCACTTAATGGAAGCCAGACTTTATTTGTCGTGTGGCCAAATCGAGTAGCAGAACCGGCGGCAAGTACTACTAGCGCGGCCTTGATACCTGACTTCATGTCGGCAATTGTGTCATGCTTGCCCACATGTTGCCTCGACGCAAAAAAAAGGATCCAGTTGAAAAGGCTGCTGAGATCATTGCTAAGCACCACGCTAAGCGCGAACGAAATAGCGGCCTATTTACTGAACTACAGGAAGAAAAGCGTCGGCAATTGGGGCTTCATCCAACGCTTCGGCCAGATCCTAAAAAAGTCCGAGATGAGAAAACAAAAGACCCGCTAACAAAACGTCAGCGGGCCTTTTTAGAAGAGCTTGGGTTAAACCCAAAGGATAAGAATCAAGAAGCGTAAGTTAAACCTAAATCATCTTGTTGCTTACGTAGTTTAACGATCAGTGAGTCAGCATTTAACTCCACATGATCGTAAGTAAGTAGTTCACCCACTGCAATTGGCTTAATTATCTTTGCACCCGCAACTAATCCAATTGGAACTAAGTTGTCGCGCTTTGCATCGAGTGCGTTATCGGCATAGCCACGCACTGTGAATCCACCGATACCATCGATTACAGCACCTGGTGCAAGATCTTTTTTAGTCATGCACACAACCTCTGCATTTAGATGCGGTGCAAACAAAGATGATTCACGATCCAAGATTGCTCGATAAACGGTGATCGGTGCTTCAACTGAAGCTAAGTGGAAAGGACGGTATAAAGCAAAGTATGGTCCTGGTCCCATAGAAAGATATGTCATCTCGTGTGAGATGTATGGATCATTGTGTCGAACAACAACAAATACTCCTGGTGCAACATCGCCTGTGCAGTAATCAACTACGCCTGGACGATCTAGAACGCCACCATCTGCTTGAAGTGCAAAAGTATTTTGCAAAGTTTTTACAGAAGATGCTGGACCATACATTCCACGCTTTGAAAGCTGCAGACCAGTTGTGTTGGCAAGTGCCACCATCTCTGTCATTGTCTTTGAACCATCAGTAAATGAACAGAGCATCTTGGGGTTCATCTTCTTTTTTGTTGCAGTCTCTCTGACTGAATCTGGCGTGCTTAAAGGTTCGAATGGATTGTTCTTACCCTTACCTGCTGCAACAATTTCAAAATTAAGGTCGCGGGCATAGTCAACCAAAACCTTTGCCTCAACTGGCTCATCACCATGACATACGGCGTAGATAACACCGTTATCTTGTGCGATCTTGTGAAGTAGTGGCCCAATTGTTACATCCATCTCGACATTAAGTACTGCAACATCTTTTTTGGCGATAAGCGATGAGTGCGTAATGCGCGCACCGATCTCTGGAATTCCCGTTCCTTCGATGACAACATCTACTGGAAGTTGGGCAACGATTTCTGAGTTTGCAGTGCCTGTGTGCTTTCCATCAAGAATAGCTTTGGAAAGAACGGCTACATCATCGCTAAAGACGATGTCGGAAATACCTAAGTCGCCATAGACCAATTTGATGCGCTCTGGATCAATATCGATGACAACAGATAGTGAAATACCATCCATGTGACCTAATTGATTTCCAAAGCCGCGGCCCATTTGCCCTGCTCCGACTAGTGCGATTCTTGTATCGCGGCCGATTTTCTTTGCGTGCTCTCGTAAACGAGTTGAGTATGACACTGTTGCTCTTTTCTTTATTTGGTTTGCGAGGTCACGATTAAGCGATCTCCGACGTTCACTTTTGGAAGCGACACTGCTT
>WLED01000090.1 GCA_009704445.1 Actinomycetota bacterium | reverse complement strand
TTAAACTCCGCGCACCAAAATGCATCGACACTCTTCACAGCGCACAACTTCATCTTCGGCTAAATCAGACAATCTTTTTATCTCAACAGCATTAATTGAAAGGTTACATCCAGAACATGCACCGGCTACAAGTGCTGCGGCCCCTGGACCACCAGAATCTGCTCGTATCTTCTCGTATAGATCAAGGAAGCTTTTTTCGACTCCGTTTACTAACTTTGATCGATCACTTGCAATAGTTTCTAGCTCAGAGTTAATGGCAGCCAGTGCATTTTCTTTACGAATCTCTAGGTCTGCAATTACAGCGGCTTGTTCATCGCCTTCTTGTGAGTGTGTGGAGATACTTGCCTGAATTGAATCCACTCTCATCATGATTTCTAGCTCTACTTCTTCAAGTTCTGCCCTGCGTGCACCTAAGGTTCCAACTTCATGTTGTAGTTGTTCTAACTCTTTCGGTGAAGCAGAGCCACCTGCAAGACGGGCCTCATCTCGAGTGATTCTAGAAACTACTTGCTCAACATCTGCTTCTGCGCGAAGTAGTTCGCGCTTTACATCGCTTAACTCAGTTTCGGCAGCAATTCTTAGATCGCGAGCATTGTTGAACTTAACTGTTGCGCTCGTGATTTCTTGTAGCTCAGGAAGTGTCGCAGCCTTGTGTCGCAACAAATTAGCTTGCTGATCTAATTGCGCTACTTTAAGAATTGAGCGCTGGTCGTTGGGAGTGGCCTTCATGCTCATAAACCCCCACCGCGATTAGATTGTTAAGTAACAGTTTAGGTTAGTTTAGCCCGAAAACCAAAAGTACTACGGCCTTGATGAGTGGTTCAAGATTTGAGTAAAAATGAAAAATGACTTTCAAACCCCTTGTTTTCGCCCACGATCGATTAATATGGTTGGTCTATGAATTACCAAGTCAATAGTTCTCGAATTTTAAAACTACTCACAGTTGGTATTTTGATCGGCAGTTTAACTAGCTGTAGCAATCAAGATGCTGGCACAACAAAATCACAATCCGCTTCATACGTTGAGCCTGCGATTGGTAAATCAGGTGGATTTGTCTATCGATATGTTGGCAATAAACAAGAACGCTTAGATATTGCGGGGCAGTGGGCTGCATCAGATGTAAGAAGTGATGGTGAATTTGATCCAATCAGAGTTGCTGCTTATAAATCTATTCAATCTCTACCTAAAGATAATGACTATAAAAACTTTCTATTTGAGTACCTATTTCAACCTAGTTTTCCTGGTGAGATTGAAAATGTCATAAAGCTACAAGCAATCGAATTTGCCCAGAAATTTAGCAAACAACTAAACAAACCGATTACTGTAAAAATCGTTGGTATAACCGAAAAAAATGGTGATTACATCGCCAATGAACTACCAAGTATTATTCCTCAAGAAAGTTTTGGAAACTCTTTAGAAATTCTCGAGGACTACGTTTCTCTTGAGCGATTTTACCGCCGAGGGGGAACAGGAGGCGGTTCGGCTTGGTTTTCATTTCCTAAGAATTATGGATACTACTTAGCTCACACATCAAGTCTTGCAACTACTGATACCTATTGGCCTGAAGTTGTACCTCACGAGATGAGTCATGTTCTAACCGGATATCTCACAGCCGACAGTGGAGGAAATAGATTTCCTGAAGGTGACCCAAAATCAAAAATTAATGGCCACTTTATTGAGGGGTCGGCAAATACTTTAGGTATGGCTGCGGGCTTTCAAACCCTCGGTTGGTACAGCGATGAAATGGATCGCCTCCTTGCTCGAGACATTGCATATTTCAAGGACTGGAAACCACTAACGACAGTTGATGATGCCGTGAAGTTTATTGAATTCATAGAACGACGAGACACTGAAGTAAATGCACAGTTCAGCTATTCAGCAGGGCAGGTAGTTTGGGAATACTTTATTGGAAAATATGGCGCTCCAAAATTTTTCGAATTCCTCGGAAATATGAGAATTACTCCCAACTTCAATGAAAATCTGAAGAAAACTATTGGGATTGATCGGATTAGTTTCTATCGCGATGCGGGTGAGTACTTAATGAAAACTTCCCAACGGTTGTCTCAAAAGTAAATTTGTAATTTAATGTACACATATGAACAAAAACGTGGAAGTTTCTCTTCTTGGCCCAGACCAATGGGAAAGATTAAGGGCAATTCGAATTCGAGCTCTTAGAGAAAATCCTGAGGCTTTTGGTGCTGACCCAAATGAGGTCGAAACAAGATCAAAAGAAGATTGGATAAAGGATTATGCCAAGGAAGATTACTTGGTTGCATCCATAGATGGTGTTGACGTTGGAATGCTTTATATCGAAGTTTTGAAAGGTGATCACGGTGCAACCTGTTGGATTGGTGGCTGTTGGACCGATCCGGCCTACCGTGGAAAAGGAGTAATGCGCGCACTCTTTAATTTCATCGATAAAAACTCCAGTGCAAAGAATTGGACAAGGCAGGGCCTTGGAGTTTTCACAGATAATTACACTGCTATCAAAGCTTATGAATACTTGGGTTTTACTTTTGCTGGTGAAAAAATGCCAGGAAGTAGTGAAGGGAAATTCTTCCAACACATGGTCAGGAATTCTTCTAAATAGTTATTGTGGGCGGTGAGGGTTTCGAACCCCCGACATTCTCGGTGTAAACGAGACGCTCTACCACTGAGCTAACCACCCGGTATTGCAGGATCGAATCTTAACTTACGAGCCCGCAATCTACTAAATCACGCTTATAGAGATGCGATTGCAGCCTTGTAATCAGCATTTGCTCTTGCTGCCCATTCATTTTTAAGTTCCCACCGCAAAATGCCTTCTTTGTCGATCAAGAAACTTCCACGAAGTGCGCAACCTTTTGATTCTTCAAAGACTCCGTAAGATTTTGCAACAGCGCCGTGAGGCCAAAAATCTGAAAGTACTGGAAACTGATATCCCTCTTTCTCAGCAAACAAGCGCTGTGCGAAAGGCGTATCACATGAAATAGCAATCACCTGCACATCATCATTTTGAAATGCTGAAAGATCATCACGGATTTCACAAAGTTCGCCAGTGCAAGTTCCTGTAAATGAAAAGGGATAAAACGTAAGCAAAACGTTCTTCTTTCCCTTAAAGGATGAGAGAGAAACTTTCTCTAGATGTTGATTGGGAATTTCGAAATCAGGTGCTGGTTGTCCAATTGATAATGTCATTGGGCAAACTTACCGTTTAACTGATTTGCGTGCCACCAGCCGTGTAGCAGTCCAATCTTTTGCGAGCGCAATAGTTGAGGTCTGGCTTAACCCAGCTACAGGGGCTGCATCTTGAATATCACTTGGCTCAACATGGCCATCTCGACCAACCTTAGGTGTTAATACCCAGATTGAACCGTTCTCGGCGAGATATGTAATCGCATCCATTAGTTCATCAACTAAATCACCGTCGCCATCTCTCCACCAAATAATCACGGCATCAACAACATCGGTTGTCGAGTTTTCAATTAACTCGGTCTCGGTAATTCCACGGATCTCGTCTCGAAGTGTGGAATCACAATCACTGTCGAAACCGATCTCCAGCACAAGGTCCCCCTTGGCTAATCCCATCCGTGTTGGCACTGGATAAGTCCACACAATCG
>WLED01000009.1 GCA_009704445.1 Actinomycetota bacterium | reverse complement strand
TGAAATTAAGCACGGCGGAGACGAATTTATTGTTTTGTCAGCACGTGACATTCTTGCTGTAATCGAGAAGTAAATGGGAAAAGCCCTTCAATTTGATGAGCAAGCTCGCCGTGCGATGGAGCGTGGCGTTAATATTCTTGCCGACACAGTAAAAGTAACTCTTGGACCAAAAGGTCGCAATGTTGTTATCGCTAAATCTTTTGGTGCGCCAATCATTACAAATGATGGTGTAACAATTGCAAAAGAGATTGAACTCAGCGATCCAGCAGAAAACATGGGCGCTCAGTTAGTTAAAGAAGTTGCGACTAAGACCAACGATGTAGCAGGCGATGGAACTACAACAGCAACCGTTCTTGCTCAAGCAATGGTTAAAGAGGGTCTACGCAACCTTGCTGCTGGCGCACAGCCAATGGATATAAAGATGGGCATTGAGGCAGCAGTTGCTGCAGTCTCTGAAAAACTAAAGGCTCAAGCAACTCCTGTCAATGGAAAAGCACAGATTGCAGATGTTGCAACTATCTCTGCTCAAGATCGTGCAATTGGTGAACTCATTGCTGAGGCGATGGATCGCGTTGGTAAAGATGGCGTGATCACAGTAGAAGAAGCATCTACAACAGGATTGGATCTTGATTTCACAGAAGGTATGCAGTTCGATAAGGGCTACATTTCACCGTACTTTGTAACAGATCAAGATCGTATGGAAGCAATCCTTGAAGATGCTTACATTTTAATTTCTGCAAACAAGATCTCTGCACTTGCAGAGCTTCTACCTTTGCTTGAAAAGGTTGCACAAGCATCTAAGCCACTCTTGATTATTGCCGAAGACATCGAGGGAGAAGCACTTTCTACCTTGGTGGTCAACCGTATGCGTGGGGTATTTACATCTGTTGCTGTTAAGGCGCCAGGTTTTGGTGATCGCCGCAAAGCAATGTTGCAGGATTTAGCGATTCTTACAGGTGGTCAAGTTATCTCTTCAGAGCTTGGAATGAAGCTAGAAGGTGTAACACTTGAGGATCTTGGCAAAGCTCGTCGCGTTGTTGTTACAAAAGATGCAACAACAATTGTTGATGGCGCAGGGGATAAGGCAGCAGTTGCTGCTCGCGTCTCTGAACTTCGCAAAGAGATTGAGATCAGCGACTCATCTTGGGACAAAGAGAAGTTGCAAGAGCGTCTTGCAAAGTTAGCTGGCGGAGTCTGTGTCATCAAAGTTGGCGCACATACAGAAGTAGAGCTAAACGAAAAGAAGCATCGCCTTGAGGATGCAATCTCTGCAACTCGCGCGGCAGTAGAAGAGGGAATCGTTGTCGGTGGAGGCGCTGCACTTGTGCATGCTGCTGACTCACTCGAAGGTGATCTCGGATTTACTGGTGATAAGGCTGTTGGAGTTCGCTTAGTTCGCAAAGCCTGCGATGAACCACTTCGATGGATTGCTGAAAATGCAGGACTAGAAGGTTACGTCGTAGTTGCAAAGGTTAGGGCAATGAAGCACAACGAAGGTTTTAACGCTGCAACTGATGTGTATGGCGATCTAGCTGCTGACGGTGTAATTGATCCAGTAAAGGTAACGCGTTCTGCTCTTGCAAACGCTGCATCAATTGCTGCAATGTTTATTACTACTGAAGCTGTTGTTTATGAAAAGCCAGCTGAGCAAGCTGCAGCTGATGCAGCCGGCGGACACGGACATTCTCATGGCCCAGGCGGACATCAACATTAATCAGTAAGTAATTCTTGAAAGGAATTCTTACAAGAAATAAGCCCCGCGGGTTGTTACTGCGGGGCTTTTTCTCTTCTTAGGAGGAAGAAATCGAAAAGAACTGCTTCTTTATGATGCGTGCGAAATTCCAATTGGCTTACCGATAATCTCAAGTCGATCATCTTCTGAAAGTCCGCCCCAAATTCCGTAAGGCTCTTGAACTGCAAGGGCATGTGCCCTACATGCTGCAATTACTGGGCACGATGCACAGACTGCTTTTGCAGTGTTTTCGCGATTTCTGCGACGCGGACCACGCTCTCCATCTGGATGGAAAAACATCTCTGATGGAAGATCTCTACAGGCACCCTGATACTGCCACTCCCATTCATCTGCAACGGGGCGGGGTAAGCGTGAAGTTTCGGCCATGACCGCACTCTACAACCGAGTCATAAGTTGTTCAAGTATCTTCGCTTCAAAACTTGTTCAATTGGGCATTTCGGGTGGTGAGTTAGGCCACTTCACGCCACTATTACCTCGTGGAAGATGAGCTACTGACCGTTGCTGCCGTTGCAAGGCGCATAGGCGTTGCTCCAGCCACCCTTCGCACGTGGGATCGCCGATATGGCCTAGGACCCACTTTGCATGAGGCAGGTTCCCATCGCCGGTACTGCCCAGCCGATCTAGCAAAGCTAACTTTGATGCGCCGGCTAATCTCAACAGGCGTTTCTCCTGCTGATGCTGCCGAACAGGCAAAGGCTCACAAGGGCTCCGTGAAGATCGCAAATCTTGTCAGTAAGTTTGAACACCGCCAAGAGTTAGTCGATTCAATTCACCGCGCGGCAAAAATTCTCGACAAGAGTTTTATTGAAACTGTTCTTCGAAAAGAAATCGCCGAACATGGTGTTATCGCCTCATGGACAGAAGTAATTGTTCCGCTATTAGTAATCGTCGGTGATGAGTGGGAACGAACAGGTGCTGGAATTGAAGTAGAGCACATGCTTTCAGAGGTTTTAAAGCGAATCATGCGTGAAGGTGTTCCCGAGATTAAAAAGCCAAAAAATGCTCAACCGGTTTTATTGGCAGCAGTTGGTGAAGAGGTTCACTGTCTTGCACTGCACGCACTTGCGGCCGCGCTCGCTGAAAGAGGAATTGAAAGCTTCTTTCTTGGTGCTCGAACTCCACTTGAGGCCATCGATGCAATGGTGAGACGCTCGGCGCCACCTGCGATATTTTTGTGGGCTCAGTTAAAACACAATGGTGATGAAAAGTTCTTCCGCGAAATTCCAGCTATTCGTCCAACTCCTCGCATCATCTTGGGTGGACCTGGTTGGAATCTAAAGGACCCCTCTGAGGTCACCTTTGTCCAAGATTTGAGCCTGGCATGTGCAGAAATCGAGAGTGCAGTCGGCTTCTAAAGCCCGGTTAGACTTGCCCCTTAACACAGATTGGGGATGGCTCATGAGCGATAGCGACAAAGTCGCAATGCTGGGCCTGACATACGACGACGTACTTCTACTTCCAGATGCATCTGAAGTTGTTCCATCAGAGGTAAGCACAACTACACAACTGACTCGTAATATCTCAATTGCTGTTCCACTTGTTTCATCTGCCATGGATACCGTTACCGAATCACAGATGGCTATCGCAATGGCAAAAACAGGGGGCATTGGAATAATCCACCGCAATCTTCCTATCAAGGATCAAGTAACTCATGTGAAGTTGGTTAAAGGTGTGGGCTTAGCAGGAGCTGCCGTAGGTGTTGGCGATGACGGTTTTGCTAGAGCTCAGGCATTAATCGAAGCAGGTGTTGATGTTGTAGTTGTTGATACAGCACATGGTCATCATCGCGCAGTCTTAGATTCAATCGCACGAATTAAAAAATTCTCACCAACTACGGAAATCATCGGTGGCAATGTTGCAACCAGAGCAGGTGCGCAGGCATTGATCAATGCTGGGGCGGACGCGGTAAAAGTTGGTGTGGGTCCAGGCTCTATCTGTACAACTCGCATCGTCGCAGGTGTTGGCGTTCCACAGATAACTGCAATCCTTGAAGCATCTAAAGCATGTAATAAAGCTGGCATTCCATTAATTGCAGATGGTGGCCTTGCATACTCAGGAGACATTGTTAAAGCCATAGTTGCCGGTGCTAACTCAGTAATGCTTGGTTCCCTGCTTGCAGGTTGTGAAGAAGCACCCGGAGAGTTGATTGAAATTAACGGAGTTAAGTACAAGGCATATCGTGGCATGGGCTCTCTTGGAGCAATGCAATCTCGCGGAGATCAAAAGTCATATTCAAAAGATCGCTATCTACAAGATGATGTTTTGTCAGAAGATAAGTTGGTTCCAGAAGGAATCGAAGGCAAAGTTGAATTTCGTGGCAAAGTTGCAGAAGTAGTTCATCAACTTGTGGGCGGGCTCCGCTCCGGAATGGGTTATGCAGGAGCACCTGACATTGAAACTCTTCGCCGAGAAGGTCGCCTCATTCAAATTACAGCAGCAGGTTTGCAAGAAAGTCATCCGCACGATGTGGCACATGTTTCTGATGCGCCTAATTATCAAGTGAAAGGCCGTTAATGACTCACATTGAGATAGCACCCGGAAAGCGCGCTCGCACAGCATATTCATTTGATGACATAGCAATTGTGCCAAGTCGCAGAACTCGTGACCCAGAAAATGTGTCTACAGCGTGGCAGATAGATGCATACAAGTTTGATCTACCAATGTTGGCAGCTCCAATGGACTCAGTAGTCTCGCCAGAAACAGCAATAGCTATTGGAAAGTTAGGTGGACTTGCTGTTCTTAACCTTGAAGGATTGTGGACTCGATATGAGGATCCACGTATTCCTCTTGGTGAAATTGCATCGATGCCAGATAAAAATGCAACAAAGCGCATGCAGGAGATCTACACAGCGCCTATTCGCCCAGAGTTAATCAAAGAGCGCATTCAACAGATTCGAGATGCTGGTGTAACAGTTGCTGCCTCGTTATCACCTGCTCGAACTGCCGAACTACATAAAGCCGTAATCGCCGCAGGTGTAGATATCTTCGTAATTCGCGGAACAACTGTCTCAGCAGAACACGTTGCAAATGAAAACGAAGCTCTCAATTTAAAGAAATTTATCTATGAACTAGATGTTCCAGTAATTGTTGGTGGTGTTGCAACAGCAACTGCGGCGCTGCACTTAATGCGAGCAGGTGCGGCAGGTGTGTTAGTTGGTTTTGGTGGTGGAGCTGCGCACACAACACGTAAAGTATTAGGTATTGAAGTTCCCATGGCATCAGCAGTTGCCGAAGTCGCCTCTGCTCGCCGTGAGTATTTAGATGAATCCGGTGGACGATACGTTCACGTTATCGCCGATGGCGCAGTTGGTAGAAGTGGTGATATTGCTAAAGCGATTGCATGTGGAGCAGATGCAGTGATGATGGGCTCACCACTTGCTAAAGCTGTTGAATCACCAGGACTTGGATGGCACTGGGGATCAGAGGCTCACCATCAAGTATTGCCACGTGGAGAAAGAGTTTCAGTGGGAACAGTTGGAACTCTCGAAGAGATTTTGCTTGGACCTTCACATACTTCAGATGGATCAATGAATTTATTCGGTGCACTTCGTCGAGCAATGGCAACGTGTGGTTACTCAGATGTTAAGGAGTTCCAACGCGTAGAGGTACTTATTAATCGTGGCTAAATCTGGTGGCGTACTTGTAGTTGATTTTGGCGCACAATACGCCCAGTTAATTGCTCGTAGAGTCAGAGAGGCCAATGTTTTTTCCGAAATTGTGCCATCAACAATTAACGCAGATGAAGTAAAAGAGAAAAATCCAAGCGCGATAATTTTATCTGGCGGCCCATCAAGTGTTTATGCAGAAAATGCGCCGAAAATCGATGAGGCGATATTAACTCTGGGGGTCCCAATTTTTGGAATTTGTTACGGATTTCAAGTCATGGCGGCAACTCTTGGGGGAGTAGTAAGTCGAACAGGCAAATCAGAGTTTGGTCGTACACAAACAACTGTAGCCGTGTACACAAAAACTTTCGCAGGTCTAAATCCAAAAATACAAACATGGATGTCACATGGCGATGCCGTAACAAAGGCTCCTGAGGGATTTATTGTCAGCGCATCAACCGAATCTACGCCCATTGCTGCATTTGAAAACTCCACAGGAACTTTAGCTGGCGTTCAGTTTCATCCAGAAGTTTTGCACACAGAGCATGGTCAAAAAATACTAGAAAACTGGTTGATCAAAATTGCTAAATGTGAACCTACCTGGACGACAAAAAATATTGCTGAAACTGAAATTGTTCAAGCTCGAGATGTTATTGGCAGCAAGCGAGTAATTTGTGGATTATCTGGTGGGGTTGATTCTGCAGTGGCCGCCGCAATAATTCAAAGAGCCGTTGGTGATCAACTAACATGCGTATTCGTTGATCACGGCCTATTGCGCAAAGGTGAGGCCGAACAGGTTGAACGTGATTTTGTTGCAAGTACGGGAATAAAACTTGTCACCATCGATGCATCGAAGCAGTTTTTGTCGGCATTAAAAGGAATAACTGATCCAGAGGAAAAACGAAAGATTATTGGCCGTGAATTTATCCGAACTTTTGAATTGGCAGCCCGTGATATTGCTGCAGGTGGAGATGTTGAATTTCTTGTGCAAGGAACGTTGTATCCAGATGTAGTCGAGTCTGGCGGTGGAACAGGAACAGCAAACATCAAATCTCATCACAATGTAGGTGGACTACCTGATGATTTGAAATTTAAATTAGTTGAACCACTTCGCTCACTTTTCAAAGATGAAGTTCGACAAGTGGGAATTGAATTAGGAATTCCTGAAGATATCGTCTGGAGACAACCTTTTCCTGGCCCTGGTTTAGCGATCAGAATTGTCGGTGAAGTTACACAGGATCGACTGGATCTCTTGCGTCATGCCGATGCGATTACTCGCGAAGAGTTAAAACTTGCTGAATTAGACAGGGACATTTGGCAGTGTCCAGTTGTTTTACTTGCAGATGTACGCTCAGTGGGAGTTCAAGGTGATGGCCGAACATATGGCCACCCAATTGTTTTGAGACCCGTTTCATCCGAAGATGCCATGACCGCTGATTGGTCCCGCTTGCCTTATGAAGTTTTAGAGAAGATTTCTACTCGCATAACTAATGAAGTGCTAAATGTAAATCGTGTGGTTTTGGATGTTACTAGTAAGCCACCTGGCACCATCGAATGGGAATAAATTAAGGGTTTTCACAGGGTTTTAAATTATGCTGGACCCATGTTTGAGCAGATACAAAAGAGCGTTCGCAGCAAAACAAATGTTGTTCATGTCTTTGCAGCATTTATCGTTTTAATGATGCTCATTGTTTCTGTAAATCCAGCTGATGCAGCAACTAAATCTAAATCAACTAAGAATTCAAAGTCTCAAGAGATTAAATGTAAGCCAACTAAAGCAAAAGCCCATTCCCCAATAGAAGTAGAGCCAGCAGAAGTAAATTCGAAGCGCCTTCCAAAAACGATAACGTTAGAAACCAACTGTGGTGATATTCAAATTACAACTTTAGCGAGCAAAGCTCCGGTAACAGTTGCACACATGGCCAAGCTTGCAAGAAATGGTTTTTTTGATGAATCAATTTGCCATCGATTAATCAACCGTGGCGCATTCGTTTTGCAGTGTGGAGATCCAACTGCCACCGGTAAGGGTGGACCAAATTTTGTATTCCAAGATGAGAACCTTCCTATCGGTGCAAAGGGGAATTATCCAGAAGGCACGGTTGCGATGTGGAATAAAGGGCCCGGAACAAACGGAAGTCAATTTTTTCTTGTTTATGCTGACACAACGTTGATTAAAGCTAATTACACAATTTGGGGAACAATTACTGAGGGTCTGGAAATTGTTAAGGCGATTGCAAAAATGGGTGTACAAGGCGGTGGGTTAGAGGGAGCTCCTCGCCAAATGATCTCTATAGAAAAAGTTGTTGTTTCAAACTAAATTAAAAAGTAATGCACGTACAGCTTTAGCCGGTGTAAACAATTTTAAATGATTCAGCTAAGCGACCATCAGGAAGACCGCCAAATCCAGCATTGCGTTGGCCCCAATCTCGCAACATAACCTCTAACTCTTTGTTCTGTGCAGTCTGAGAAACATGGGCATGAAGGGCTGCAAGCTTTAGGTCAAAAGTATCGGTGATATCAACCCAGTGATCTGGGTTTGCAAACCCCATAATCCAGATTTCTCTAACGCGCCAGGGTGCAAGGTTTTCTTTCTCCAGTAAGTCCGTAAATGCAAAGGGATTTCGCGCATCTGGGTACACCGCCTGCACAGCAGCTTCACCTGCAGCTAAATGGTCAGGATGGCTCGCACCAATTCGATCCCAATTACGCTCTGGACTTTGGCACACAATTCGATCAGGTCGGGTGCGTCGAATTTGTCGAACTATGTCTTTTCGAAGTTCGATTGTTGCTTGTAAGTGACCATCTACATAATTTAGAAAAGTAATATCTGTGACACCAATTTCTGCACCAGCTAATCGTTGTTCGCGCTGACGAATAGCGGGCATTTCTTCCTTCGTAAACCCGGAATCTTCACCGCCCTGATCTCCATTAGTACAAAAAACATAAGAGACTTCAATTCCTTTTTTAACCCACTGAGCAATCGTTCCTGATGCACCAAAGTCTGAATCATCTGGATGAGCGCTAATAACTAAGACGCGCTCAATTTCACTATCGGCGATCGGTTCCATAGTTGAACCCTAATAGAATGCCTCCTATGAATGAAATCGATCCGTTACTGGTGGGGCTTAACCCTCAACAAAGCGCGGCGGTTACACATGCTGGTGGTCCACTTTTAGTTGTCGCTGGTGCTGGATCTGGAAAAACTCGAGTGCTAACACGAAGAATCGCCTACCTGATGGCGCGTCGAAACGTTGCACCGTATGAGATTTTGGCAATTACTTTTACAAATAAGGCCGCCGGTGAAATGAAGGAACGAGTTGGAGAATTAGTTGGCTCAGTTGCAAAGTCCATGTGGGTTTCTACTTTTCACTCGGCATGTGTGCGAATATTGCGACAAGAAGCAGTTCGACTTGGCTATAGCAATACATTTAGTATCTACGACTCTGCAGATTCACAGCGCCTCATTACAATAGTTGCAAAAGAGTTAAACCTTGATCCTAAGCGCTATCCAGCCCGAGCATTTCAATCCATAATCTCAAATGCTAAAAATGAACTTCTCTCTCCACAGGATTATTTGAAAGCCGCATCCAATCAATTTGAACAAGTTGTTGCAGATGTCTACACGATCTACCAAGGCCGCTTAATGAGAGCCAATGCAATGGATTTTGATGACCTGATATTAAAAACGGTCGAAGTTCTACAACGATTTCCGGAAGCTAAAGCAAGGTTTAGGTCTCGATTTCGACATGTATTAATTGATGAGTATCAAGATACAAATCATGCACAGTACATATTGGTGAAGGAGCTCGTTGGAACAGAGTTAGACGGTTCTGCCCCAGCCGAATTGTGCGTTGTTGGAGATGCAGATCAATCCATCTACGGATTTCGTGGCGCGACAATTCGAAATATTCTCCAGTTTGAAATGGACTATCCAAATGCAACGACAGTTTTGCTTGAACAGAACTATCGATCTACTCAAAACATATTAAATGCTGCAAATGCAGTTATAACTAAAAATGAAAGTCGAAAAGAGAAAAACCTCTGGTCAGATGCAGGTGCTGGATCACCACTGACAGGTTATGTGGCAGAAAGCGAACACGACGAAGCAAACTTTATTGCAGATGAGATTAGATCACTCCAGAGAGATGGAAATTCAACTCCTGGAGAGACTGCAATTTTCTATCGTACTAATGCTCAATCTCGCGTTTTTGAAGAGGTATTTATGCGAATGGCCCTTCCATACAAAGTAGTGGGCGGGCTTCGATTTTATGAACGTCGCGAAGTAAAAGACTTGTTGGCATATCTACGAGTGCTTGCAAACTGTGAAGATGAGATATCACTTCGCAGGATTATCAACATTCCAAAACGTGGAATTGGTGATACTTCATTGGACTATGTGGATCAATTTGCACAAAGTTGTGGAATCTCATTCTGGCAAGGACTGCTTAGATGTAGTGAAATTACTTCCGTACCAGCCCGAGCGTCACAGGCAATCAGTGAGTTCACATCGATGATTTCGGCATTGAGTGTATTAGTTGAGGCAAAAGTTAAGCCATCAGTAATTGTTGAGGCAGCATTAGAACAGTCAGGGCTTTTAAAGGAGTTAGCAGAGAGCACAGACCCGCAAGATGAAGTTCGGGTAGAAAACTTGAAGGAACTCGTAGCGGTTTCTATGGAGTACGAAGAGCGCTCATTTGAAGAGTTAGGCGAAGACGAAGAGATTTCACTTGCGGGATTTTTAGAAAAAGTCTCGCTGGTTGCCGATGCGGATGAAATTCCAGAAGGTGATGATCACGGTGGTGTTGTAACAATGATGACCTTGCACACCGCAAAAGGTTTGGAATTTCCAACAGTGTTTTTGACTGGAATGGAGGATGGAATTTTTCCACACTCTCGAACATTTGATGATAAAGATGAGATCGAAGAAGAACGCCGATTGGCATATGTTGGTTTAACTCGAGCGCGAGAAAGACTTTATATTTCACGTGCGGAGTATCGATCAACATGGGGAGCTCCAAATTACAATCCGCCATCGCGCTTCCTCGATGAAATTCCAGAAGATGTCATTGTTTGGCGCAATCAATCATCGGACTCACTGATCAAATCGATGACAAAAAAACCTAGGATTGCATCTGCTCCACCACCAAGGGCCACAGGTAAGAAGAGCATGGCAATCGAGTTAGCCGTAGGTGAGCGTGTGTCACATGACACATTTGGTTTAGGTACAGTTGTCGCTGTTGCTGGTGCGGGTGACAAAGCAGAAGCGACAATTAATTTTGGTCAATACGGAGAGAAGCGTTTACTTCTGCGTTATGCACCCGTTGAGAAGCTCTAGGATTAGCCCGCAACAACTGATTGGCCCATTACAACTGATTGGAAGATTTAGTGGATCTTTTCGAATACCAAGCCCGCGATATTTTTGAAAAGCATGGGGTGCCAGTTCTCGCCGCTGCGATTGCCACAACTGCCGACGAGGCAGAAAAAGCTGCAGAGACCATTGGTGGAAAAGTTGTTGTTAAGGCACAAGTAAAAGTTGGAGGCCGTGGAAAAGCCGGTGGAGTTAAGCTGGCTGAAAATCCAAAGGACGCGCGAGAAAAAGCATCTGCAATCCTTGGAATGGATATAAAAGGGCACACTGTTCGCACTGTAATGATTGCAGCGGCAGCACCGATCGAAGCTGAGTATTACTTAGCAATACTTCTTGATCGATCCAATAGAACTTTTCTTGTCATGGCATCAGTCTCTGGTGGAATGGACATCGAAGAGGTAGCTCACACGGCTCCTGAAAAATTGGCAAAGATTCCTGTATCTGCTGTTGATGGAATTTCTTCTGCAAAAGCAAAAGAAATAGTTGCAGCAGCACAGTTTCCAGCAGAAGTTGCTGATCAAGTAGCCGATGTATTGCTTAAACTTTGGGAGGTTTTCCAAAGCGAAGATGCAACTCTGGTTGAAGTTAATCCATTAGTGAAAACATCTGACGGAAAGATCATTGCTTTAGATGGCAAGGTGACTCTGGATGAAAACGCAGATTTTAGGCAACCAGATCATCAAGGTTTAGTTGATGAGGCCGGCGAAAATCCTCTCGAGGCAGCTGCAAAAGAAAAAGGGCTTAACTATGTCAAATTAGATGGCGAAGTTGGAATTATTGGCAATGGTGCAGGGTTGGTTATGAGCACGCTAGATGTAGTTGCATACGCAGGAGAAAAACATGGGGGAGTGCGACCAGCTAACTTCTTAGATATCGGTGGTGGAGCATCTGCTCAGATTATGGCCGATGGTTTATCAATTATTCTCGGTGATAAAGATGTGAAGAGTGTCTTCGTCAATGTTTTTGGAGGAATTACCGCCTGTGATTCAGTAGCAAATGGAATAGTTCAAGCACTTGAATTACTTGGTCCAAAAGCAACTAAACCAATTGTTGTGCGCCTAGATGGCAACAATGTAATTGAAGGTCGTGCAATTCTTAAAGCGGCAGCCCACCCTCTTGTAGAACAAGCTGACACTATGGATGGCGCAGCTAATCGTGCTGCAGAATTGGCGGCAAAGTAATGACAATCTTCATCAACGAATCCAGCAAAGTTATTGTCCAGGGCATGACAGGTTCGGAAGGCACAAAGCACACCAGACGAATGTTGGTATCTGGCACCAATATCGTTGGTGGAGTTACGCCAGGAAAAGGTGGCCAGGTTGTAGAAATTGAAGGTCATAATCTTCCCGTGTTTAACACTGTCGCAGAGGCAATGGCTGCAACTGGTGCAAATGTTTCCGTGATTTTCGTTCCACCAAAATTTGCTAAGGCAGCTGTGATCGATGCGATTAATGCCAAAATGCCTTTAGCTGTTGTTATCACTGAAGGCATTCCAGTTCATGACTCTGCAAGTTTTTATACCTATGCACAAAGTGTAGGAACCACACAGATCATTGGACCTAACTGTCCTGGATTAATTAGCCCAGGTAAATCAAATGTAGGAATTATCCCTGCAGACATAACAGGGGCAGGACCAATAGGACTTGTCTCAAAATCAGGAACTTTGACCTATCAAATGATGTACGAGCTTCGTGACATTGGATTTAGCACCGCCGTTGGAATTGGTGGAGATCCAGTTATTGGCACAACGCACATTGATTGTTTGCGAGCATTTCAAGACGATCCCAATACAGAAGCAATCGTGATGATTGGTGAAATAGGTGGAGATGCCGAAGAGCGTGCAGCAGCATTTATTTCTGAGTATGTGACAAAGCCAGTTGTTGGTTATATCGCTGGCTTTACTGCCCCGGAAGGTAAAACAATGGGACATGCTGGTGCAATCGTTTCTGGTTCATCCGGTACTGCTCAAGGTAAAAAAGATGCGTTAGAAGCCGCTGGTGTAAAGGTTGGTCAAACACCTAGTGAAACAGCCCGGTTGTTACGGGCAATCATGGGTCGATAACAATGGTGTTGCGCGTACTTGGAGCAGCATTTCCCCAAGTTTTGCGCAGTATTGCATGGCTACTACTTCCAACATCTTTTATTGCACTCATTGCCTGGTCAACAGCTGGAAGTGCAACCGGAAACACCGGAGATCCACTACGTGCAGCATTATGGATTTGGATTGGTTCTCACCAAATACCATTTGATTTAAATCTGGGATCATCAGCAGTAGCAGGTCATCTTTCTTATCTTCCATTGGGAGCACTTGTCTTTCCAATTCTTGCTATTCGAAATGGAATTTCCCGCACGGTAGATCGCCTAGATGGAGATACGTCTTTGATCGCTCCTGCCCGTGTCGCATTCTCTTTCCTTTACTCAACATTTGCCTTGCTTGCTTCTATTTTTTCAAAAACAGATGAAGTGATTCCAGTCTGGTATTTTGCATTTATCTATGTATTTCCATTTGCACTCATTACTTCTGCAACAGTGGCTCGTCGCACATCATTAGGGCAAGGATTTTTATTTGGATCGCGCATTATTGCTCTCTTACTTGGGATAAGTGCTATTGCTCTTGGAATTGCCCTCTTGATTAATGTGGAAATGGTAAAGAATCTAACCTTGGTACTTCAGCCAGGAATTTTCGGTGGATTCTTACTTCTACTGCTCAATATTCTCTATCTACCAAATGCGATTGTCTCGACCCTGGCGTATTTTTCTGGAGTAGGTTTTGCCGTAGGTTCGCAAACAATTGTCTCTCCAATCTCTTTTGATTTAGACAAAATTCCAGCAATGCCAATTCTTGGCGCACTACCAAAGAATGAATCTCTAATCTCCCTACTTGGAGTTTGTGTTGTTGTTTTTGCAGGAGCATTACTTGTCTCTTGGACAGTAGAGTTGAAACAGAAAGTATTGGTACAAAGTTTTATTGTTGCAGTTTTGATTTCTGCATTTGTGGGATACTCAGCAAGTGGTGCTTTGATCACCGAAGCAATGTCGGCAGTTGGAACATCACCTTGGAAGTTCACGGCAGCAATTACTCTTCAACTTGGTTTGGGAGCCCTGTTAGCAATCTACGGACCTAGAATGTTCAAACGAACATAAGAAATCTTGTATCCGGAATGGCATAAAAAAAGAAAGAAAGGCAGTAGGTGCCATAAATCGCCTTGGACGGCCTTACAACTCATTGATGTTCGACATTTCTGATGCGCCTGAGTCGATACGATAGTGCCATGAGCGCACAGTTATTAGATGGCAAGGCTTTGGCTACAACCATCAAAGCCGACCTTTCCAAGCGCGTCTCGAAGTTAAATTCAGAAGGTGTTTTTCCAGGTCTGGCAACAATATTAGTAGGCCAAGATCCAGGTTCACTTTCATATGTCTCAGGAAAGCATCGCGATTGCAATGATGTTGGCATTAATTCCATCCGAGTCGATCTACCAGATACTGCAACTGAAAAAGATGTTCTTGCCGCGATAACTGACTTAAATAACTCACAGGAGTGCACTGGATTCATCGTTCAACTTCCACTACCTACTGGTATGAATACACAAAAAATACTTGAGGCGATCGATCCAAAAAAGGATGCTGATGGTTTACATCCTCTGAATTTAGGACGCTTAGTTGCAGGCTTTAGTGGCCCAATTCCATGTACACCTAGAGCTATTGTTGAACTTCTTGATCATTATTCAATTCCAACACAGGGTGCAAATATCACAGTAATTGGACGAGGCATCACTGTTGGTCGCCCACTTGGACTTTTGCTAACGCGTAAGAAAGAAAACGCGACTGTAACGCTTACTCATACCGGAACGAAAGAATTGAAAGTGCACACGTTATCTGCCGACATTGTGATTGCTGCAATTGGACAGGCAAATTTTCTCAAAGCAGAGATGATTAAAGAAGGCGCTGTTGTAATTGATGTCGGAATTTCACGTATTGAATCTGGATTAGTCGGTGACATTGATCCAAGCGCAATTGCAAAATCATCTTTCTTTGCACCAATGCCTGGTGGGGTAGGACCAATGACTCGTGCGATGCTCCTGAAAAATGTGGTTGATGCATGCAGCTAAATGAGCGGTTCATTTCACTTTTGAGTTATGGCGCAGTAGCCCTGGGAGTTGGGCTTGGCGCCTTTGGGATAGTGCGAGGCGGATCACTTTTTATTGCCATTGGAACAGCTGGCATCGCACTTAAATCTCGGAATTTTCGCAGTCTTGAGTTTTATATTCCGCTTGCAATCGCCATAGCCCTTTTTGTTCTGGCAATTGCACTTCCTCGCGGGCGGTAGAGTTCACCCATTCGCAGATTTACATGAACGGGGTCAGGATGGCTGGGAAAGTCACAGTAGTTGGTGCAGGATTTTATGGTTCAACAACAGCTCTTCGTTTAGCTGAGTACGACATTTTCGATACCGTGGTTTTAACGGATATTCTCGAAGGTAAGTCAGAAGGCTTGGCTTTAGACATGAACCAGTCTCGCTCAATTGAAGGATTTGAAACCAAGATTATTGGAGCAACCACTACCCCCGAAGGTGCTGGCTATGAAGCAACAGCAAACTCAGATGTTGTAGTAATTACTGCAGGTCTTCCCCGTAAGCCGGGCATGAGTCGCATGGATTTAATTGGAGTTAATGCAGGAATCGTGCGCGGTGTAGCAGAAAATATTGCAAAGCATTCACCAAATGCAGTCATCATTGTTGTATCAAATCCACTTGATGAAATGACAGCCCTAGCTCAGATCGCAACTAAATTTCCAAAGAACCGCGTAATGGGTCAAGCTGGCATGTTGGATACCGCGCGCTTTACAAATTTTGTTGCAGAAAAACTTGGAGTAAAAGTCAGTGCAGTGAAGACTTTAACTCTGGGATCACACGGTGACACCATGGTTCCAGTGCCAAGTCGTTGCACTGTTAACGGCAAGCAACTGGCAGAGCTTCTCTCAGAAAGTGAGATTGCAGAACTGGTTGATCGCACACGAAATGGTGGAGCAGAAGTTGTTGCATTACTAAAGACTGGATCTGCTTACTACGCACCTTCTGCAGCTGCCGCACGTATGGCAAAAGCTGTTATCGAAGATTCAGGCGCAGTAATGCCAGTGTGCGCTTGGGTTGATGGAGAGTATGGAATCTCTGGTGTTTACCTTGGTGTTGAAGCACAGATCGGTCGCACGGGTGTTGTAAAAATCGTTGAGGGATCACTGACAGATTCTGAAGTTGCAGCCTTGAAAGAGGCAGCTGAGGCTGTTCGTGCAAAGCAAGCAGATGTTCAGACTCTGTAAGAGCCTGTTTGACCAATTAGATCAATAAAAATTGTTAGGATTGCAAAACTTGTAAGTCTTGTGAGAAAAGAAAGACCGTCAGTAAAAATAGTTTGATTAACCGAAGAGATCACTAAGGAGTAAGAATGTCCAAGATTAAAGTGACAGGTACTGTCGTTGAATTAGATGGCGATGAGATGACCAGAATTATCTGGCAGTTCATCAAGGATTCACTGATATTGCCTTACTTGGATGTAAATCTTGAGTATTACGACTTAGGTATGGAAAATCGTGATGCAACAGATGATCAGGTAACAATTGACTCTGCCCGAGCAATTCAAAAGCATGGTGTTGGAATCAAGTGCGCAACAATCACACCTGATGAGGCACGTGTTGAAGAGTTTGGTCTTAAGAAGATGTGGAAGTCTCCAAATGGGACAATTAGAAACATTCTTGGAGGCGTAATTTTCCGCGAACCAATCATCATCAGCAACGTTCCACGGTTAGTTCCACACTGGTCAAAGCCAATTGTTATCGGTCGCCACGCATTTGGAGACCAATACCGTGCCACAGATTTCAAGGTTCCAGGTCCTGGAAAGCTAACTATTTCATTTGTACCTGAAGATGGATCTTCTCCAACAACTCACGAAGTATTTAACTTTGAGTCTTCAGGTGTAGCCATGGCAATGTACAACGTTGATGATTCAATTCGTGACTTTGCTCGCGCATCACTTAACTATGGTTTGCTTCGAAAGTTTCCTGTGTATCTTTCAACAAAGAATACAATTCTTAAGGCATACGATGGTCGCTTCAAAGATATTTTTGAAGAAATCTTTCAAGCAGAGTTCAAAGCAAAATTTGATGCAGCTGGAATTTGGTATGAACACCGCCTCATCGATGACATGGTTGCCATGTCACTTCGCTTAGAGGGTGGTTATGTTTGGGCATGTAAGAACTACGACGGTGATGTTCAATCTGACACTGTCGCACAGGGTTACGGTTCACTTGGCCTGATGACATCAGTCTTAATGACTCCAGATGGAAAGATCTGTGAATCAGAGGCAGCGCATGGAACGGTTACTCGTCACTATCGCGATCACCAAGCAGGTAAAGCAACCTCAACTAATCCAATCGCTTCAATTTTTGCGTGGACACAGGGTTTAGCGCACCGAGCGCTTCTTGATAACAACCCTGAGTTGGCAAAGTTTTGTGCAACTCTTGAACGCGTCTGCATTCAAACTGTTGAAGAAGGAAAGATGACTAAGGATCTTGCACTATTGATCTCTAAGGATGCCCCGTATCAAACGACGCAGGAATTCCTAAATTCAATCGATGCCAACCTCAAAGTTGCGATGGGCTAAGGCTAAATTCATCGCCACTTGAGGTTAATTGATCGTATACTTGGACCATAATGGAGCCTGAATCGTTTACTTCACTTCTGTTTGACCTTGGCATAATCGCCGTACTTATTCTTATTGCATCATTTTTCGTTGCAGCCGAGATAGCTCTTATCTCCATGCGCGATAGCCAAATTAAACAAGTAGCTACTCGCGGAAAGCGTGGCGCTCGCGTTGCCGCTCTTGCCCAGCATCCCAATAGGTTGTTAGCCGCTGTTCAAATCGGCGTAACCGTCAGCGGATTTCTCTCTGCGGCCCTAGGTGCAGATCAATTAGGTAACTACGTCATTCCTTGGTTGGAATCACTTGGAATCTCCAATGGTTGGAGTACGACGATCTCACTCATTGGAGTGACTCTTGTTATTGCTTATTTCTCACTTGTATTTGGTGAGCTGGTACCAAAGCGCATTGCATATTTTAAGGCAGAAGAGATTGCAATGAAAACGGCAGGAATCATTGACATTGTTGCTCGAGTTTTTCGTCCAATTATTTGGCTTCTTTCAAAGTCAACAGATTTTGTTGTCCGAGGATTTGGAGTTGACCCCAAAGAGGCGAGAACCCAAATGTCAGAAGAAGAGTTACTCGATCTTGTAACCGGTCATGCCGCATTAACTGATGAAGAGCGAGATATCGTCGAAGAGGTCTTTAACGCATCAGAGCGATCAGTGCATGAGGTAATGGTTCCTCGCACTGAAGTGGACTTTATGGATGCCTCCCTAACCGTTGGAAAAGCAATCGAGTTAGCCGTTGATAAAGCACATTCTCGATACCCAGTTGTGCGTGGATCATCAGATGAAGTCGTTGGCTTTATTCATGTGCGCGATCTTCTGGACACTTCTCTTGCAACTAAAGGCACAAAGATTGTCGAACTTGTACGAAACATTATGTACCTACCAGGAACAAAAGGTATTTTGCCTGCTCTTTCTGAAATGCGCACGCAGGGTCAACACCTTGCAATTGTTTTGGACGAGTACGGCGGAACCGATGGAATCGTCACCCTAGAAGATCTTGTAGAGGTTTTAATTGGGGACATTCGCGATGAATATGATGACCACAGTCAAGATGTTGCCATTGAAGATCACGCCGGTGATTTTGAAGTAGATGGACTAATCTCAATTGAGGATTTAATCGAGCAAACACGTCTTGAAATTCCTGAAGGTCCTTATGAAACTGCAAGCGGATTTGTCATGCACTTCTTGGGCAGAATCCCACATGAAAATGATGTTGTTAATGTCAACGGTATCAAAATCAAGGTTTTAACCATGGAAGGCAAGCGCGCAGGTCAGTTGTTGATCACCCCCAACACTTCTGTGTGAAAGAATTAGAACCATGACCGATAAAAGAGTTCTCTCAGGTATCCAACCTACAAGCAACTCATTTCATCTTGGCAATTATCTGGGTGCTCTCAAGCAGTGGGTAGAGCTACAAGAAGCCCACGATGCTTTTTACTGCATAGTTGATCTACATGCCCTAACTGGTGAGATTGAACCTAAGTTATTGCGAGAGCGCACCTTAGCCTCTGCGGCGCAGTTAATTGCTATCGGCATCTCTCCAGAAAAATCTACACTCTTTGTTCAGTCACATGTGCCCCAACATAATCAATTAGGTTGGGTAATGGAGTGTATTGCTGGGTTTGGCGAAGCCAGCCGTATGGT
>WLED01000089.1 GCA_009704445.1 Actinomycetota bacterium | reverse complement strand
TAAATTAAATTCTCTATGTAGTTGTCAATTTTCTGCGCCGTCGCCACAATCCCCCAAAAATTGAGGTATCGAAGCGGCGGTGAACTAAGTGTAAATCAGGAACGTTTGAAAGTGTTAATCGTCGTATTTAGATGCTGCTCGAGAGGCTTTCCCACTAAGACTGCGCGAAACTACACGAGAAACCTCACGATCGGCCTCGCGCTCTTTTAGCGCTTCGCGCTTATCGTGCGCTTTCTTACCACGGGCAACAGCTATCTCAACTTTAGCTTTGCCATCTTTAAAATAAAGTTGCAAGGGAATTAATGTGGTCCCTGAATCCTTCATTTTTCCAATCAACTTGTTGAGTTCATTTTTGTGAACCAGAAGTTTTCGATCCCGTCGTGGAGTGTGGTTAGTCCATGTACCTTCCGTGTACTCAGGAATGTGGACGCCCATGAGCCAAAGTTCACCATCATTGATCATTGCAAATCCATCAATGAGAGATGCGCGACCTGCGCGAAGTGACTTAACTTCGGTTCCAGTTAAAACCAAACCACATTCAATAACATCTGCAATTGAATAGTCATGGCGAGCTTTTTTGTTTTGAGCAATGACCTTGCGGCCCACTTCTTTAACCATGCCGCATCACCACCCTAGTTTTTCTGACTTTATTGTCGATCTGCTGGTCCTAATTCTCTCACTTCGTTCAATCAGGCGGTGCCAGCAAAACCACTGCTTTGAGTGGGGTAATTAGACCTTTAAGTAGCGACGCAGGGTAATCAGTGAGGCTGTAATGGAAACTACTAGACCTGTAGCTAATAAGTATGCAGATGAAACCCACACTTCTCGCCATCCGAAGAAATTAGTAAATGAGAGCAATGGTGCAACATTTGTGTCAACTACCGTCTTTAATCCTGCAAGTAAACCGGTAGCAATCATCCATCCAAAAATTGCAGATATAACACCTTCAAGTAAGAAAGGAAGTTGAATCGACCAAGAAGATGCACCAACTAGTTTCATCACTCCAGTTTCGCGGCGACGATTAAAAGCTGCGATACGCAAAGTGTTTGAAATCAATAATGCGGCAGTTAAGACTGAAGCAAGACCAACGGCTAGTGCACCATTTCGTAATACGCCCAGTAGCTGGAAGAACTTTTCCAATATTGATCTTTGATCTTGAACAACATCAACACCAGGGCGACCACTAAATGCGCTTACGACTACTGCAAACTCTGTTGGATCTTTTAACTTAACGCGAAACGATTCTGGCAATTGATCCGCAGTTACGTTTTGCGCAATCGCTGAATCTTTAAATCTTTCTTGAAAGCGATCATAGGCCTGTGATTGTGATTCATAGAAAACGCTTTCGACTACACCTAACTCATTTAAGCCCTGTTGAATCGAAAGACGTTGCGCTGGCGTTACTACACCGGCTGCACACGATGGTGAGTCAGATAGATTTCCACAAAGAAAAACTGAAACTTCAATCTTGTCATACCAGTAATCCTTCATCGCACTTACTTGAGCATTTGCTAATAGCCCGACACCAAGAAGTGAAAGCGAGATTGCAGTTGTGACAACAACAGCAAATGTCATTGTCAGGTTACGGCGAAGTCCAATTCTGACTTCAGTTAATAAAAACCGTGCGCGCATTTTTCTACCTTTCGCCCTTAACCCGTATACCCATAAACACCACGAACTTGGTCACGGATAACATGACCAAGATCTAATTCGATGACGCGCTTGCGCATTTGATCAACAATTCCTGCATCGTGAGTTGCCATCAAAACCGTGGTTCCTTCACGATTGATTCGATCTAGTAACTTCATAATTCCAACAGATGTAGCTGGGTCCAGGTTTCCAGTTGGCTCATCGGCAATCAGAATTGGAGGACGACTTACATAAGCACGAGCAATCGCTACGCGCTGCTGTTCACCTCCTGAAATTTCAGAGGGTAAACGGTCACCTTTATCTTCTAATCCAACAAGTTCTAGTACTTCTGGTACTTCACGGTTAATTTCCTTTTGTGAATACCCAAGAACATGCAAAGTAAAGGCAACATTTTCAGAAATAGTTTTGTTTGGTAGTAATCGAAAATCTTGGAAAACTGTTCCGACAGATCTTCGCAGTTCTGGGACCTTGTGTTTTGCCAGAGTGTTTAGATCTTTTCCAGCAACATGAATGGAGCCAGAAGTTGGACGTTCTTCACGCAATACCAAGCGCAAGAAAGTTGACTTTCCAGATCCTGAAAGACCAACTAAAAATACAAACTCACCTTTTACGATCTCTAGATTTACAGTATCAAGAGCGGGACGCTCTTGACCTGAATAAACCTTGGTGACGTTTTCAAAGCGGATCATTACATCTCCTAATACATGTGCGGGGACCAAGTCCTCGACCTGACAGTAGTTTATGTAAATGTTCTAGAAATCTATGGATATTGGCCTGGTTTGAGCCTACAAAAAATGTGAGATTGCATGAATTCTGAGAATTTCTAGGCCATTTCACTCACAATTGCGCCCAATATTTTTGAAGATACTAAATTACTACCCACACGTTAGGAACTTCGGCGCCAGCGAATTCCAGCTTCGATAAATTCGTCAATCTCACCGTTTAATACTGCAGAAGTGTTTCCAGTTTCATAATTTGTTCGCAAGTCTTTCACCATTTGATAAGGGGCTAATACATATGAGCGCATTTGATTTCCCCAAGAACCTGAGTTATCGCCCTTGAGTGCATTTATTTTTGCCTGCTCTTCTTGCCTTCTGCGCTCTAACAATTTTGATTGTAAAACGGCTAATGCAGTTGCCTTATTTTGAATTTGAGAGCGCTCATTTTGGCAAGAGACAACAATTCCTGTGGGAACGTGGGTTAGGCGAACTGCAGAATCAGTGGTGTTAACGCCTTGCCCACCAGGCCCGGACGAGCGGTAAACATCTACTCGAATCTCTTTCTCATCAATTTCAATGTGATCACTTTGTTCAACTACTGGAACTACTTCTACGCCAGCAAAAGATGTGTGCCTGCGGCTTTGACTATCAAAAGGTGAGATTCGAACAAGTCGGTGTGTTCCTTGTTCAACCGAAAGCGTTCCATACGCATAGGGTGCAGAAACTTTAAATGTTGTTGATTTGATTCCTGCTTCTTCGGCATAAGAAGTTTCAAGAACATCAACCTTAAAACTATGTCGTTCGCAGTAACGCAAATACATTCGCATGATCATTTCTGCCCAATCGGCGGCCTCTACCCCACCTGCTTCTGACCGAATCGTTATAAGTGCATCTCGATCATCATATTCACCATTGAGAAGAGTCTGAACTTCCAATTCGCTGACAGATTTTTTTACTGCATCTAACTCTTTTTCTGCATCTTCAATTCCGCCAGGCTCTCCTGCTGCAAGTTCAAATAGAATCGGTAAGTCTTCAACTCGTTGGCGAAGCCCTGATAACTTTGCAATCTCCGATTGAACTCGAGAGAGTCGACTCGTTATCTTTTGAGCTGCTTCTGGATCGTCCCAAAGATTGGGCACACCGGCTTCAACTTCCAACTCATCTGCTTGTTTTCTAAGTTTAGGTAAGTCCAAGACTTTCTCGATCGAAACAAGGGTCGCATCAGTAGCGTTTATCTCTAATTGATACTCGCGTGCGGCCAT
>WLED01000088.1 GCA_009704445.1 Actinomycetota bacterium | reverse complement strand
ACCTTCATTCATTACCGCGATCGTGTCGGCCATTGTCATGGCCTCTTCTTGATCGTGTGTAACGTGAACAAAAGTTAACCCAACTTCACGTTGAATCCATTTAAGTTCGATCTGCATCTGGCGACGTAATTTAAGATCAAGTGCACCCAATGGCTCATCAAGAAGCAGCAGAGCAGGGCGATTAACAATTGCTCTGGCCAATGCAATTCGCTGTTGTTGCCCACCTGAGAGTTGAGTTGGTTTGCGTTGTGCAAGATGGGGAAGCTCAACTAGATCTAGAACTTTGTTGACATCAGCATCAACGCTTTTAATTCCTCTGCGGCGAAGCCCAAATGCAATATTTTCAAAGATAGTTAAATGTGGAAAGAGCGCGTAGTTTTGAAAAACAGTATTGATGGGGCGCTGATAAGGACGCTTTGTGGTGATATCAGTAGTGCCCAAATGAATACTGCCAACAGTTGGCTCTTCTAACCCTGCAATCATCCGAAGCGTGGTTGTTTTACCGCACCCTGAAGGTCCAAGTAATGCAAAGAATGAACCTTCAGGGATCGTTAATGAAAGATCATCAACTGCGGTGAAATCACCATACGTCTTAGTGATTCGCGTAAGTCGCAAATCACCGCGCACAGCAGAAGAGGCATCAACCACTAGTTGCCGAGAGCCTTCTGGAAAGCCTCTTCCCATGTTGTCTCTTCAGCAGGAGTGAGTGAGCGGAATACGCTGAGCTTCTTTGAAGTTGCAGCATCTGGGAAAATGTATGGACTGCTTGCTAGATCTGGAGCAATTTTTTCCATCTCTTCTTGAGCGCCCTTAACTGGGCAAACGTAGTTTACGTACGCAGCAACTTCTGCGGCGATTACAGGGTCGTAATAGAAGTTAATCAACTTCTCGGCGTTTGCCTTACCTTCTGCAGATGCAGTTGATGGGATCAAAACGTTGTCACCTGAAATGGTTCCACCTGAGTCAGGAATTGCGAAATCAAACTTACCTGCATTGTCATTAGATAGAGAGAACATATCTCCTGACCATCCAATTACTGCGTTTGCATTTCCTTTTTCTAATTCAAGAGTGTACGAGTTACCAGTAGCTTTCAGTAGCCAACCATCACTGATTTTTTTCTCCAAGAAGTCAACTGCATTCATAAATTGATCTTCAGTAATAGTTTGGAGATTGACACCTTGCGAGCGCAGAATAATGCCAATTGTGTCGCGCATTTCAGTTAGAACAACAATCTTTCCTTTGTTCTGCGGTGCAAAGAGGTCATCGATTGTGCGGATTCCCTTTGGATTCTTCTCAACGTTCCATCCAAAGCCACCCATGATCGACTGCCAAGTAAGTGTCTGTTCGCGGTTTGGATCAAAAGAAGGAGATGCTAGGGAATCGAGAATGTTAACTTTGTTAGGAATATTTGCTACATCAAATTTTTGTGTGTAACCAAGACGAATCCAACGAGCTGCCATCCAGTCTGTAGGTGTCACGATGTCGTAACCGATGTCTTCACCTAGCTTTAGTTGGGCTTGTACTGTTCCAAAAAAAGTATTGTTATCGTCGTAAGTCTCTAAATAAGTTGTTTTAATTCCAGTTTGCTCAAAGAACTTATCTAAAGTCGGATTGGTTTTTGTCTCTTCGTCATAATCCATGTAATAAGGCCAGTTACCAAAGCGAACTGTGCCTGCGCTATCGGCAGAGTCAGATCCGCCTCCACATGCAGCAAGAAGCCCTGCTGCACCTAATCCTCCTGCGCCGGCTAATACTGTTCGGCGAGAAACCATTGCACCTAAAACTGATTTAGCTTCTGGTGAGAGTGAACTTTCTTTTGACATACTGATTTACTCCTTAAGGGTTAAGCACAAGCAAGTGGTCGAGTTATCAAGCCTCGAACTTTCTGTGGGTAGTGGTGGATAATGGTCGGTGAATCGGGGCAAATACTACGCCCCAAGATTACTCATTACATGCTTAATTCGCGTGTAATCTTCAAATCCGTATGCTGAGAGATCCTTGCCATAGCCCGAGCGTTTGAAGCCTCCATGTGGCATTTCGGCAACGATTGGGATGTGGGTATTGATCCAGACACATCCAAAGTCAAAGGCCTTGGCCATTCTCATGGCAACACCGTGATTGGTTGTCCAAACACTGGAAGCTAGGCCGTAATCCACGCCATTAGCCATCGAAACAGCCTGGGCCTCATCGGTAAATTTCTGAACTGTTATGACAGGACCAAAAATCTCCTTTTGAATTAGCTCGTCATCTTGGCGCAAGTCTGCAATTACTGTGGCTGGGAAGAAGTAGCCAGGGCGATCAAGGGCAACACCTCCTGCCATTATCTTTGCATGAGATGGAGCCTTGGCAACGAGTTCGCTGACTCTTGCTAACTGATTGGCATTATTGACTGGTCCAAGAAATACATCCTTATCAGCAGGTGCGCCGATTACTACAGCCTTTGCCTGTTCGGTTAAGAGGTGAACAAACTCGTCATAGACAGATTCTTGAACAATCACACGAGTTGCTGCAGTGCAGTCCTGACCTGAGTTGAAATAACCCGCAACTGCAATTGCCTCGGCTGCTGCTGCTAAATCTGCATCAGCAAAGACAACTACTGGTGCTTTCCCACCTAATTCAAGGTGTACGCGTTTTACCTGTTTTGCTGCAGATTCTGCAACCTGTATTCCTGCACCAACAGATCCTGTAATTGAAACCATGTCAGGTCGTTTGTGATTTACCAGGGATGCGCCTGTCTCACGCTCACCGCAAATAACGTTAAATACTCCTGCAGGCAAAAACTCTGACATTAAATTAGCCATCCACACAGTTGAAGCAGGTGTTGTATCACTTGGTTTTAAGACAACTGTGTTTCCCGCCGCAATTGCTGGTGCCCATTTCCACACAGCCATCATCATTGGATAGTTCCACGGAGTGACCTGACCAATAACTCCAACTGGTTCGCGGCGGATCATGGAAGTCATACCTGGCATGTATTCACCAGCTGATTTACCTTCAAGATTTCTTGCTGCTCCTGCAAAGAAACGAATCTGATCAACCATTGGTGGAACTTCTTCAGTTGTTGTCAGAGAAATAGGTTTGCCCGTGTTTTCAACTTCAATTGCGATGATTTCGTCTGCGCGATTTTCAATTGCATCTGCAATTTTTAACAGCGCACGTTGTCGAGTAGAAGGTGTGGAATCACGCCAATGAGCAAAAGCATCATCGGCTGCTTTAAATGCTGCATCTACATCTGCCGCATTTGACTTAGGGGCCGTAGCAAATGCTGCACCTGTTGCAGGATTAATCAGAGTTGTTGACTCCCCAGATTTGGACTCTACAGATTTTCCATTAATGAAGTTATTGAGCTTTTTCATGGGGCGAGCCTAGCAATTCAGGCCCAATCTCACTAGGGATGCTTACCTATCTTTGCAACTATCACCGTGATGTAAAAACTGCTGGGAAATAAATCTGCGGAATTAATTAGTAGAGGAGCCCTTTTCGGCTGCGGCTAACTGACCGCAGGCACCATCAATCTCGCGGCCTCGTGTATCTCTAACCGTTACAGGCACACCGTAGCTTTCAAGAATCCGAACAAACTCGGCCTCATCTTCACGGCGAGATGCTGTCCACTTTGAACCTGGAGTGGGATTAAGAGGAATCAAGTTAACGTGTGAATT
>WLED01000087.1 GCA_009704445.1 Actinomycetota bacterium | reverse complement strand
TCCCATGGTGGCCTTTGATAAAGATGGGGTTGAAGAAGTTGGCTTGCTCAAACTCGATGTATTAGGAGTCAGAATGCAGTCAACTATTGCTTATACAGTTAAAGAGATAGAGCGAGTACATAAAGAAAAGATTGAGATTGATTTAGTACCACTTGATGATCTGGCCACCTATGAACTGATTCAATCAACTCGCACTTTAGGAATTTTCCAAGTAGAAAGTCCTGGTCAGCGCGAATTAGTTGGGAAGCTTGCGCCATCTAATTTCACTGATTTAATTATTGATATCTCTTTATTTAGGCCCGGACCAGTTAAAAGTGACATGATCACTCCATTTCTTAAAGCCCGTCATGGATGGGCGCCCGCACAGATCATTCATCCTGATCTATATGAGATTTTGGCTAGTACTGAAGGTGTAGTCGTCTTTCACGAACAAGTTATTCAGATCATTGCCACAATGACCGGAGTATCGCTAGCAACGGCCGATGAAAAACGTAGATCGTTAGGTGATAGAGATGGTCAACAGCAGGTATGCGATTGGTTTTTCCCTGCGGCAACAGCCAAGGGATATGAACTTGCGATCATTCATGAAATTTGGGATGTACTGCGCGCTTTTGCATCTTTTGGTTTCTGTAAAGCACATGCTGCAGCTTTTGCCATGCCTACTTATCAGTCGGCCTGGCTTAAAAGACATTACCCGGCAGCATTTCTTGCTGGGGTGTTAACTCATGATCCAGGAATGTATCCCAAACGTTTAATTGTTGATGAAGCACGGCAGATGGGAATAACCATCGCACCTCTTGATGCCAATGCATCAGATGCGGTTTATCGGGTTGAAGACCATGGAAATTCAATTCGTATTGCGCTTTCAACTATCAGTGGGATCAGTAATAGTGAAATTGCATCGATTATTGCTGCTCGGCCATATATTGATCTGGCTGATTTTGTTCGTCGCTCAGGTGCGAGTACGCCAGTTGTTGAAAGCATGATCCTTACGGGCGCATTTGACTGCCTACATCCTGATGTTAATCGCCGGGACTTATTGCTACATTTTTCGGATCTACAAAAATCAGCAGTAGCAGTAGTTTCTGGCGCGCAGATGAATTTAAGTTTTGCACCCCCTGAACTTACTAGTAGTGGTTTGCCTGAGATGTCTTCGGCTGAGAGCGTTAAGCATGAAATAGATCGCCTTGGAATAGATATGTCACGCCATTTAATTGAGTTCTATGGAGCATTTCTTAATTCAATTGGTGCAGTACGTTCTAGCGATCTTTTAAAACAGCGTTCTCAATCATCGGTTTTAGTGGCAGGAGTTAAGGTTGCAATGCAGACACCGCCAGTTCGATCAGGTAAGAGAGTTATTTTTTTAACCCTAGATGATGGGTATGGGTGCAGCGATTCAACTTTCTTTACAGATGTTCAGGGGGAGTATGCAAATGTTTTGTACTCAACATCCTTATTGCTAGTGAGGGGAGTGACTCGTCGAACTGGGGCCAGAGGAATATCTATCAGAGCTACTGGAGTTTGGGACCTGCGCGCTGCCTACGAAAGTTGGAGCACTAAACAAAGTACCCTCGTAATATGAGTTCAATTGAAGGGCCAACACAGGCCACAATTCTTCATGTAGATATGGATGCATTCTTTGCATCCGTTGCAGAGCGTGATAATCCAGCATTAAAAGGCAAAGCTGTTGTGATTGGAATGGGCACACGGGGTGTGGTCTCGGCTGCAAATTATGAAGCTCGTAAATATGGCATCCATTCTGCAATGCCCGTGAGTCAAGCACGGCGATTAGCGCCACATGCAGTTTTTTTGCCTGTAGATATGGCCAGGTATCAAGAAGTCTCTGCGAATGTAATGGAGATTTTTGACAGTTTTACTCCCAATGTTGAACCGGTTTCAGTTGATGAAGCTTTTTTAGATGTCACTGGTGCTAAGAAGTTATTAGGAACTGGTCGTGAGATTGCAACTGCAATTCGCGCAAAAGTAGAGAGCCAAGAAGGAATAACCTGTTCTGTCGGAATTGCTCCATCCAAGTTCATTGCTAAATTAGCTTCAACACATTGCAAGCCAAATGGAATGCTTGAAATTGCGCCTGAACAGATTTTGAATTTTCTGCATCCACTTCCGATATCGGCGATGTGGGGAGTTGGTCCAAAAACTGCTGAAGTATTAGAGCGTCTTGGACTTCGAATAATTGAAGATATAGCCAAGTTGCCCCGAACAACCTTGATTCGTGCAGTTGGTGAAGCAGCAGGTGCGACGTTACATGAGCTTTCCTGGGGAAGGGACTACAGAGATGTAGCACCACATGACGGCGAAAAAAGTATAAGTGCTGCAGAAACTTTTCCAACCGATCTTGATAATCCAGAAGAGATCTTGCGTGAGTATTTAAAGCTGTGTGAGCGCGCAACTTCTAGACTCCGGGACAGAGGATTGTTTGCAAAGACAATTAGCATCAAAGTTCGCTTTGGAGATTTCACAACAATTAATCGATCAAAAACTTTGCCCTTACCAATTGATGGAACGCACGATGTTTACGATGTAGTTAAAGCACTTTATGAGGCCTTAGGAATTGATCGTGCACGTCTACGACTTGTGGGAGTGAGTTTGGAGAATTTAACCGACGGAGCCCCAGTCCAATTGATGCTTGGCGAACGAGAAAAAGGCTGGCGAGAGGCAGAAGGCGCCGTAGATAAAGCGCGCGAGCGCTTCGGGCCAGGCTCTGTGCGCCCTGCTCGGTTAATTGATTCTGAGAATGAACACGAGGAGTAGCGAGCCAGGCAAATCTGTTCTATTCTGAGCAGGTGCCACTATCTGATCGAGAAAAGCGCCTCCTAGATGAGATGGAAGCTGCCCTTTTAACTGAAGATCCTAGGCTTGTTTCTGCATTATCGGCATCACCGCTAACTCCCTCAAAGAATAGAATTCTTAAGGGAGCAGCTCTCCTGATTCTTGGATTGGTGACTGTTTTGGCGGGGGTCATTATTAAGAACGCTCCAATCGGAATTGTTGGCTTCCTCATTGCACTCAGTGGCGTTATCACCGTAATTTCTAGCTTTTCGGCCGTGGGTACAGCTAAAGCGTTTTCAAAGAGATCCAATGGCGGCACCAAGCTAAAAAAGAGTTCAAAACTGCGCGACCGCATGGATAAGCGCTGGGATGAGCGCAATAACCAATAAGGATCACGACTAAAAGCCCTTCTTGATCTAGGTGGGCAGATTGCCCTTCGCTCGGCTCCATTTGACCCTCCACCAGGAGGGTTTTTTTATGCCCATTTCTATTTCCTGACTCAACCCTCCATCTCAAGCAGCCCTCGAGGGGCAAAACCCAGTGGGGTACAGGTGGGGGTAAATGGGGTAAATATGGGGAAAGGTGGTTGAAAAAGGAGAAAAGTGGAGTAAAGTGGGGAATTATGCAGGCAGTTACGCCTGACATCAGGTTCAGCTTTATCTAGGGGAAGTAGGTGGGAAGCAATGTTTCTTGGCACCCACGAACCCCGTTTAGATGAAAAAGGTCGCCTCATTCTTCCCGCGAAATTTCGCGAAGAACTTTCTGCAGGTTTAGTAATCACAAAAGGACAAGAACGCTGTCTTTATGTTTTTCCTTCACAAGAGTTTTCCGAAATTACACAAACGCTTAAACAAGCACCAGTTACTGCAAAGTCAGCACGTGATTACAGCCGTGTGATGTTTGCCGGTGCACACGATGAAATTCCT
>WLED01000086.1 GCA_009704445.1 Actinomycetota bacterium | reverse complement strand
GGATTCGTTAGCTTCTTTTAATAAATTAGCTGACTCGTATTGGAAAAGCTTGGTAAACAAAAAATATGTAGCTAAAGACGTTGTGGCGAGGCTGAAACGATAATTTCTCGTAACCGCCTCCTAAGCGATAGGTCGCAGGTTCAACTCCCGCCGGGGACACAACTGACTTTAATTAACTATTTGTAAAGTCATAAACTCAGGATAATCTTAAAATTTATATAAAAGATTAAGAAAAAACTACAGTTCGCTTTCCCACGATAAAAATCTTGTCATCGGCAAAGTACTTAACTGCCTTAGAAAGCACGCGGCGCTCAATGTCTCGACCTATTGCAATCAACTCATCTGGTGTGGCTATATGTGTCACATGTGCGACATCTTGTTCAATGATTGGACCTTCATCAAGATCACTTGTGACAAAGTGTGCAGAGGCGCCAATAATCTTTACGCCACGATCATGTGCCTGGTGGTAAGGCTTGGCACCCTTAAAGCCTGGCAAGAATGAATGATGAATGTTGATGATTCTGCCGGGCAGTTTTTCACAGAACTGCTTAGACAAAATCTGCATGTATCGAGCTAAAACGACAAAATCAATATCTAGCTCATCAATGAGTTTTGATACTTGGTTTTCTTGATCTTGCTTGGAGTCGGCCTTTACAGGCAGATACTTAAACTTAATTCCGTGAGATTCCACTAAAGACTTGAGATCTTCGCGATTTGAAATGACAAGTGGAATTTCAATTCTTAGTTCGCCTAGTTCTACCAAATACAAAAGGTCACGCAAACAGTGACTCTCTTTTGTGACCATTACAAGCACACGAGGCTTCTGATCAGTTGGTCGGATACGTAAATTTGGATTGAACTTACTAAGTCCATCTTTGAGTGCCTTAGTGGCACCATCTAAGTTTTGTGAGGTTTCAAAACGAGTGCGCATAACAAAGGAGTTCGTTGTTGGATCAGTGAACTGTTGATTTTCAATAATGTTGCCACCGCATGCAAGTACAGCCGAAGTCATTGCATGCACAATTCCTGGCTGGTCTTCGCATTGAAGGGAAGCGATTAAATCCATGCTCTAAGGGTACGCGAGATTAGTGGTGAAGAGTAAATCGTTGCATCCACTTTGGCGCCCACCAGTTGCGTTCGCCCATTAATCTCATCAAAGCCGGTACGAGCAAGCCTCGAACGATGGTGGCATCCAAGATAATCGCAAATGCGACTCCAAATCCCATCGTTTTAATTGAGGTGACACCACTAGTAATAAATGCTGCAAAGACAAATGCCAGGATGGCTGCTGCTGCAGTAATGATGCGCCCTGATCGTTGAAGACCAAGTGCTACTGAATCAACATTTGATTTACCCGCCAAATGTTCTTCACGAATTCTAGAGAGAAGGAAAAGTTCATAATCCATCGAAAGACCAAACACTACAACTGCGATCAAAATAACAATTGAAGTATCTAAAGTTCCTGTTTCAGTAAATGAGCCAACCAACCATTGCAGATGTCCGTCGACAAAAACCCATGTCAAAACTCCCATAGTTGCAGCAAGTGACAGGACATTAAGAATCACGGCCTTGATTGGAAGAATTATTGAACCAGTAAATACAAAGATAAGAATCAAAACACTAAGTGCAATCCATCCAAAAGCCCAAGGAAGTGTTTGTGAAATTGCATCCTGTGAATCGGTGTAGTCAGCTGCGACGCCTCCAACTAAAGTTTGATCGACAGAAGATAAATCTCTGATGGAATGAATTAACTCTTGTGCCTCTGGCGTGCGCGGCAGCATTGAATGATAAGCAATTATGCGGACATCATCACCGTAAATCTCAGGTGGAACTACGGCTACAACACCGGGTTCTATTTGGAGTCTAGAGATATATGTAGCAACCTCTTCTGTCTTACTTGATCCACCCTTAATAATGATTTCAATTGGTTCACCTGTTCGCCCAGCAAATCTTTCAGCTTGAAGCGCTGTTGCAATTGCCGCCTTATTTGTTGCCGGCAGCATTCGGGCATCACCTTGTGAGAACTTTATGTTTGCAATAGGAGCTGTAAGAATTCCCAGGAAAATTAGGGAAAGCACTACTACTGCTGTTGGTCGCTTCATAACTAAGCGCGCAGTCTGTGCCCAACGTCCATCATCTTTTGGTTCGATCGATGATTTACGAATAACACCCTTGTCAACTTTTTTGCCAATCACTGCCAAAATTGCAGGCAATCCGACAATTGCACCGATGACCGCAATCGTTACAACAGAAACTCCTGCATAGCCAAAGGATTTCAAAAATGGCAGAGGGAAAAACGTTAGAGATAAAAGCGTAACTAAAACAGTGAGTCCGGAATAAAACACGGTTTTACCTGCAGTTGCAACCGTTGTTATTACAGAATCTTCAACGGATTTACCTCGTCGCAATTCTTCGCGGAATCTATTTACCATCAGCAATGCATAGTCAATACCAAGACCTAGACCCATACCTGTCGTTAGATTCAGAGCATAGATACTCACATCAGTAAATAACGTAAAGAGATAGAGAATAAAGAATGCACCAAGAATTGCGGCAACACCCACAATCAAAGGCATCGCTGATGCAACGAGTGCACCAAAGACAAATGCAAGAAGAATAAATGTCAGAGGGATTGAAATAGCTTCTGCAATTTTTAAATCATCAGAAATCTTTTTTGTGATTGCATGACTAACGACGCCAACGCCTCCGGCATAGAGTGTTAAACCTTCATATGAGCCATCGTAATTTTCTTGAAAAAACTTACCTAGCTTTTGGCTCTCTGGACTAAAAGCATCACCATCGCCATAAATTAAAATATATGCAGCTTTACCATCGCTAGATTTTAGAGAATCCAGACCACCCGAGCTCCAATAAGAAAGTGTTCGTTCAACACCAGGCTCTTGAGCAATTTTTGCTTCAAGGGTCGCTGCTTTTTGTACAACAGCAGGATCTGTAACATCAACTACCTCAGCATCGACAACGACGACGATTGCAGGATCTTCAATCTTTAGATCATTTTTGAGATATTCATAAACCTTGTATGACTCACTTGCTGGGTTGGAGTAACCACCAGAATCAAGCCTGCTAAAAACTAATGATCCGATAACCCCCGAAACAAGGACGCTGATAATAAACAAGGCGACCGCAGATTTGCGGTGTCGAACGATTACGCGGCCCAGACTTTCAAACACAGAATTCTCATTTCGTAGTAAGGGTAGACTCTCGGCTATGAGTGATCTCTTTCCGCAAGTAACTTCAGATGAAATTGATCCAGAGTCTGCTGAAGAACAAGCAAAACGAGATGCTGAAATTATTTCAGATAAACCGCCACATCACCAAGATTAATCAGATTTAGGTGCAGGTGATATTGGTGACGCTTTGGGAGGGTCAGGCGTAACAGATTTTTTAGCTGAATCAGTTTTATAAAAACCAGAACCTTTAAAGACCACGCCAACCGCCGAATAAATCTTTCGAATCTCACCTTGGCACTCTGGACACTTTGTCAGAGATTCATCTGAGAAGCTTTGGACCACTTCAAACTCGTGGCCACATGCGACGCATGCATATTGATATGTAGGCATCTTGGCTCCTCCTATCCCAGTACTAGCCGTTCGTTCACTGGCCGTTTAGTAGCCGCATTTTTTGCGGGGTATGCATTAATTGTAAAGAGATGAGACGATTGGAGCGAATTGAGGCGGTTCCATGTGCCGCAACCATGAAATTTGAGAGGAAG
>WLED01000085.1 GCA_009704445.1 Actinomycetota bacterium | reverse complement strand
GAATAAGACAATTAAACACCCCACCACTGACAAATGCAAGCAAAATTCGAACAGGTGTTTGAATTTTTTCCAAACCTGTGTCACCCTATATCCATGGCTAAAAACGTAACCGAACTATCCGATGGCCCAGCTGACGCTCATGGCCTAACTTCCCGCCAGCTCAAGATCCTTGGGGCAATCAAAGATGCCGTCGAAAACAATGGCTATCCTCCATCGATGCGCGAGATTGGCCTGGTAGCAGGGCTGACAAGCCCGGCATCAGTTAAGTACCAACTTGAGGCCTTAGAAAAGAAGGGCTTCATCCGCCGCGATCCAACTCGCGGTCGCGCACTCGAAGTTTTGATGCCAGATGAGAAAACCGCTGAGAACTCATCGCCTGTAGATGCCACGCGTTACATACCGTTGGTGGGTCGCATTGCAGCTGGTGGTCCAATCACTGCTGAACAAGAAGTCGAAGAGACATTCCCCCTTCCGGAATCACTTGTGGGATCCGGTGATTTGTTTATGCTCAAGGTTGTTGGCGAATCAATGATCGATGCTGCAATCTGCGATGGCGATTACGTTGTGATTCGCTCGCAGAAGGATTGCAATAACGGTGAAATCGTTGCCGCGATGATTGATGGCGAAGCCACGGTAAAAACTTTCTCCCGCAAAAACGGCAAGATATGGTTGCTTCCAGCCAACTCTGATTTTGCGCCAATTGACGGTCAAAACTGCGAAATCTTAGGAAAAGTTACCGCAGTACTTCGCACAGTTCGCTAAATTTCTCCTATGCCAAAAGACTCATCCCGGGAATCTCATTTTCCTGCCATTGAAAAAAAGTATGGCGAGAAAATGGCCTACTGGTTTAAGGTCATGGCAAAGATTAAAGATAAAAAGTACCCAGAACAGATTGCACACCTAAAGGAAAACTACGGGTTTTCACAAGCTCATGCCAATGCTCTAGTGATGTACTCACGTGGCTCAGTTTCTTCGAAGAGGTTTGAAACCCCTGCCGATTACTTTAAGAGTATTGACCCCCAGCAAGCCAAAACAGTTAAGGCAATATTCAAAGCGATTAAAGCTAAACACCCAGATCTAGAGCTGGTCATTGCATGGAACCAACCTATGCTCAAAAAGGATGCACACTACATTTTTGGAGTTTCAACCTCTAAAGATCACATCTCCATAGCACCCTGGAATCAAGATGTTTTGGCTACATACTCCCCTAAATTTGCAGAGTACAAAATCTTAAAAAAAATTATTCAGCTACCCAATGACTGGGATGTACATGCATCCAATGCGAAACTGCTGCAAGGGATGATCACGGCATCTCTAAAGGCGTTGAAGTAAATACTGCAGTAAATACCGCAGTATTTACTGAAATAAGCCCTGAAGTAAGTCTGGCTATTAGCGCTTGATATATAGGGTTTTAAAGCCGCTTTCGAGCCGTTAGAATTGGCTTATGGATCTAGACAAAGTAATTCTGTACTACGGCTTCACGCCAATTGCAGATACTGATGCCATGAAACTGTGGCAGAAAACTCTGTGTGAGTCCCTCAATATCAAAGGTCGAATCATCATCTCCCCCCACGGAATAAATGGCACCTTGGGTGGAAAGATGAAGGATATGAAGAAATATGTAAAAGCTACTCGTTCTTATCCAGGTTTTAAAAAAATTGACTTCAAATGGTCGAATGGAACCCCATTAGATTTTCCAAAACTTAAAATCAAGATTCGACCGGAGCTTGTAGCTTTTGGAAATCCAGATGAGATTAAAGTCGATGAAAATGGTGTTGTGGGCGGTGGAGTACATCTGCGCCCAGAGGAAGTGAACAAACTAGTAGAGGATCGTGGAGATGAAGTCGTCTTCTTCGATGGTAGAAACGCTTTTGAAGCAAAAGTAGGAAAATTTAAAGATGCGGTAGTTCCTCAAGTCGAGACCTCGCATGATTTTGTTGCAGAGATTGAAAGCGGAAAGTATGACCATTTGAAGGATAAACCAGTGGTCACTTACTGCACTGGCGGAATTCGATGTGAGATTCTCTCCGTAGTCATGAAAAACCGAGGCTTCAAAGAGGTTTACCAGATGAAGGGTGGAATTGTTCGCTACGGAAATAAATATGGCGATGATGGGTTATGGGAAGGCTCTCTGTACACCTTTGATGATCGCCTAACGATTGACTTTAGTGACCATACAAAACTCATTGGCACTTGCGCCGAATGTGGAGAAAAAACAAAAGCTTTTAGGAACTGTCAAAAACCAGAATGTCATCAGTTGATTCTGCTCTGTGATCCTTGCTATGAAGTTCATACAGAACGACCTTGCAATCATGAACGCGAAGTTAAGCGTAATCGCGAACTCATAGGCTAAAGCTTTACTTTGTTCACCAAGCCAAGTTCACATAAAGTACGCTTAGGATCATGAACCATGGTGAAGTTCTTGCTATTGATCTTGGACAATCCGGCACATCCATACGTTTAGGTGATTTTAGTAGTCAAACACCGCGCGGAAAACATGCAGGAGAGAACTCTCTGGATGCCTTACGGGCTGCAATTGAATCAATAGAGCTACCTGAAAAAATCTCTGCAGATTGTGTATCTCTTTCTTGTACAGGTTTGTATGGCCAGGTTCCAAATCCACAAAAGTATCTAGAGCTTGGCTCCACGTTCTTTGGTGCAACTAAAGTGGCAGTTATTGATGATGGATTTGCTAGTTACGTTGGTGCTTTGAAGGGTCAAGACGGAGTTGTACTGACAATTGGCGGCGGAGTCGTTTCAATTGCTGGTCTTAACGGGCAGTATTCACATCGCGACGGTTTAGGAAGCACTTTCGGGGATGAAGGTGGCGGTTTTTGGCTTGGTAGAAATGCAATCTCTAAAGCACTTGCCTCTCTACAAAATCGAATTCTTGATCAACGAATGCACGAGTATTTCAAAGATGAAATTACTGCCTACTATGAGTTAGATGTTCGAGATGGATCCCAGGCGCAAATACTTGCCATAAATACGGCAAAAAAGACTTTGGCCGCTGCCGATCTTGGAATTCCATCAGCCGTTGCAATTGCAAATAAAGGAGCTTTCCTATTGGCTCAAACTGTGATTTCGACATGGCAGGCAGTACAGGGCAACAGTACAGATGAGATCAAGTTTGTTATTCAAGGTGGTCCTGCAAAAAATAAAAGCTACGTAAATTCAATTGTTCGAAATGTTCAAGCAAAGCTACCGAATGCACAGTTAGTTGAATCTGCCGGAGATAATTTAGATGGTGCTATTTGGATCGCACAACAAATGCATCATGATGCTCCCCCATTACTTAAATGGGCTTCCAAATAAATTAGAAACAAACTTCTACTTCTTTGGGCTGCGCCTTAACTCTGTAATGGGATTCCACTCACGAAGAGGAGTGCGAGTCTTTTTTGGAGACAACATCAAAGCCAATAGAACCCAAAAGGTCCCGATATATCCAAGTACTACCCATGGAAGTACTCGTCGTCCAAAAGCATAGGCACACAGACCTGCAAATATGCCGAAGAAAAGATGTTGGGCGTCAAAAGGAATCATGGATAAAATCCTACTCAATTTAGTGAAAAAAATAATCTCCCTCCCCGCACAATTAAGTGCGAGTAGGGAGATCTTCTATGTAGCCCCGAAGGGATTCGAACCCTCGTAGCTGCCTTGAGAAGGCAGAGTCCTAGGCCGCTAGACGACGGGGCCACATTCCATTTCTGGAAAGTTTTCCTAGAACAACTAGAACAACAACTAGTGAAACTGATATTAAGTT
>WLED01000084.1 GCA_009704445.1 Actinomycetota bacterium | reverse complement strand
GTTCGCATGTTTGCCGAAGCAGACTCCCACACTCCCTTATCGTTTTCAGTACGTGCAGGCTTGTAGTCAAAGTGCTTTGGTCCGGAATAGTTATAGCGTTCCAAAAGGTCAACTAAGAAAAAGGCAGACTTTAGATCTCCATGACCAAAGACTAAATCTTGATCAAACTTTGGACCATGTTGGCCATTAAGGTCGATATGGAAAAGTTTTTTATGCCAAAGAGCTTGAGCGATTCCATGTACGAAGTTGAGACCAGCCATTTGCTCGTGTCCAACTTCTGGATTCAAACCAACTAATTCAGGTCGATCCAGTGAGTTGATAAATGCAAGTGCATGACCAATTGTTGGCAAGAAGATATCTCCACGTGGCTCATTTGGCTTTGGTTCGATTGCAAACTTGATGTCATATCCATTATCGGTAACAAACTCACCAAGAGTGTTGAATGCTTCTCTGAAACGATCTAAAGCAACGTATGCATCTTTGGCACCATCGGATTCGGCGCCTTCGCGGCCTCCCCAACAAACATATGTGGTTGCACCGAGCTCAACTGCAAGTTCAATATTTGTCATCACTTTTCGGATTGCATAGCGACGGATGTCTTTATCGTTAGATGTAAAGGCGCCGTCCTTGAAAACAGGATGTGTAAACAAATTAGTAGTGGCCATCGGAACTTTCATTCCTGTGTCGGCAAGTGCTTTCTTAAAGCGATCAATGTGCGTGCGACGGGATCCATCATCGCTTCCAAAGGGAATCAAATCATCATCATGAAATGTCACACCATAGGCACCTCGCTCAGCCAGCTCATTAACAGTTCGAACTGGGTCTAGCGGATCTCTGGTTGCATCACCGAACGGGTCACGTGCCTGCCAACCGACAGTCCAAAGTCCAAAGGTGAACTTATCTGCTGGTGTTGGTTTCAATGTCATGAGGGCAAACCTTTCGATTTATGAGCCGTTTTGGCAACACGCATAACTTACCTCTAATCTTGCTTCCTATCCATAGTGGTGGTTTAACACTGTTATGGGTTTGCGGGAGTGGTGAAATGGCAGACACGCAGGTCTTAGGAACCTGTGTCTTCGGACGTGCGGGTTCAAGTCCCGCCTCCCGCACACAATACGTTTACACCGATCTCAAACTTTACCTAACGCCACAAGAGAAATTCGAATGTGATTAGTTGTAAAGCTTTACGAAAGAAACAATCGCTTAGCAAAAAATGATCTGTTGAAAAGAAAGTAGATGGGTTCATGGCAAAAAAATCTCCCGCCAAGATTAAAAAACTTGCGGCCGAAGCCAAGCGCATTGCTGCTGCAAACCGTGAAGAAAAGCGAGCAGCAAATTCAACACCACATGGAAATGACTCCAGTGATTTAGAGCGTTATGAATCTGTTGATGGAACATGGCGAGAAATTGGGCTCAGTGCTCCAGCACGACGAGCACTCATTGATGAGGGCTTATTTGAATTAAGTGATCTAAGAAAAATGTCTCTAGCCGCTCTCAAAGAACTCCATGGAATGGGACCAAATGCTGTGCGAATTCTTGTCGCAGAAATGAAGAGAGCTGATTTAACCTTCAGAAAATAGATAAGGGCTGTGGTAGTTAAGCACCTGCAAGTTAGTTGCAAGTTGTCTGCATGCCGCCTGAATAACGAGCCAAATCAATACCCGAAATACCCCCGTGGCCCTGTCCTACATTGAATTTGCCCCTCAACTTTTCAATTACCAAGTATCGGGTTATGATTTTCCTGTTCACGAGTCCTACGTTTTAGCCCCGGCTTAGTAGGCGGCAACCCTCCAACGCGGTGGGGTGCTCCGGGTGACGAACTGGTCAGGAAACTGATAAGCGCGGTATTACAAGTTTAAGTAGCACTGTTAAGTGACTTGAATATTCACATACCATCGTTTGCAATCTCCTGACACCTACTGCGATGGAGAGAAATAATGTCAAACAACTGGTCATTTGAAACACTACAAATTCATGCGGGGCAAACGCCTGATCCAACAACTGGAGCACGCGCACTTCCTTTGTATCAAACCACGGCATATCAATTCAGAGACACAAAACATGCTGCCGATTTGTTCTCGTTAGCAGAACTTGGAAACATTTATACCCGCATCATGAACCCAACTCAAGATGCAGTAGAACAGAGAATTGCTGCACTCGAAGGTGGAGTAGCAGCGCTTTTGCTTTCTTCTGGATCTGCAGCAACAGCATTTGCAGTCATGAATATCGCTGAAGCTGGTGACCATATTGTCTCTAGTCCTAGCCTTTATGGGGGCACATACAATTTATTTCACTACACACTTCCAAAATTTGGAATTAACGTAACATTCGTTAAAGATCCAGCTGACCCACAATCCTGGAGAGATGCCGTTAAGCCAAATACGAAGGCATTTTTTGGTGAGACGATTGCTAATCCAAAAAATGAGATTCTAGATATCAAAACAGTTGCTGACATTGCACACGAAGTAGGCGTGCCTCTGATTGTAGATAACACGGTTGCGACCCCATATTTGATTAAGCCGATTGAATTTGGAGCAGATGTTGTCATTCACTCAGCGACTAAGTTTTTATCAGGTCATGGAAACGCTGTAGTCGGCGCAATTGTTGATGCAGGAACCTTTGATTACGCAAAGTACCCTGATAAATACAAGGGCTTTAATGAGCCAGATCCAAGTTATAACGGAATTGTCTACTCACAAGCTTTAGGTGTTGGCTCTGCATTTGGTGCAAATCTTTCTTATATATTTAAGATTCGCTTGCAATTGCTGCGAGATATCGGTGCCGCTGTTGCCCCATTTAATGCATGGCTACTTGCACAAGGCTTGGAGACCTTAAGTCTTCGTATTGAACGCCACGTTGAGAATGCAAAAGCTATAGCGACCTGGTTGGAAGCACACCCAAGTGTTGAGAAAGTGAACTACGCAGCCCTTGCTTCATCACCTTGGAATGCATTGGCTAAGAAGTATTCACCAAAAGGACCTGGCGCAGTGCTGTCTTTCGAACTTAAAGGTGGAGTTGAAGCTGGAAGAAAGTTTGTGGAATCTCTCAAACTATTCTCACACGTAGCTAACATCGGTGATGTTCGTTCGTTAGTTATTCATCCGGCAACAACTACTCACTCACAACTTTCAGGTGAAGAGCAGTTGGCTGCAGGCGTGACACCTGGGCTTGTGCGATTGAGTCTAGGGCTCGAAAATATTGACGATCTTAAGGCTGATCTTGAAATTGGTTTTGCTGCTGCGAAGTAATTAATTTCAATTAGTTGTAAATATGGCCATCTGGTCCGGTTGCGTGATTTTGCAGCCGGGCCAGATGCTTATTTACAACCGATATATTGCTAGTTACGGATTACTAATTGCGCATTTCTAATTACTGAATGCGTAAGCGATCAGCAATATGCCCATTACCGCGGATAGGGCTTTAACTTCGCGTCTTGCAAGAACTTTAAGTGCCACCGGTACAAATGTTGCTCCCAAAAAAATTGCGCCCGGCAGAAAAATCATTGCACTTCTAGCCAGCACATCTGGCTCACCCCATTGGTAGCGTAGATTGATGAGACCGCATGCAAAGAGTGTGTAGCTACCTAGTCGATAGTTATTAATCCAGTTTTTATCCATGTGTTTAGTCTAAGAAAGCAAACAGGGGCGCCGCTTTCGCGACACCCCTGTTTTCAAGGATTTTTATAAAGAAATATCTCTAATCAAAGATTAGTGATCGTCCTTCATTCCTTCTGCAACTGACTTCATCTTTGCGATCTTCAGAATTGTTAGACCGAATACGCACTTTGCCAAGATGTCAGCGATTGTGTATCCAACTTGAACAGCAACGAATGAT
>WLED01000083.1 GCA_009704445.1 Actinomycetota bacterium | reverse complement strand
TCTAGGCGCACTCGTTGCTGGTAGTCGATACCGCGGAGACTTTGAAGAGCGTTTGAAGAAGGTACTCAAAGAGATTAAAACTCGTGGGGACATTATTTTGTTTATCGATGAGATTCACACCTTGGTCGGAGCAGGAGCGGCAGAGGGTGCAATCGATGCTGCAAGCATTCTCAAGCCAATGCTTGCACGTGGTGAACTACAGACAATCGGTGCAACAACACTTGATGAGTACCGCAAGCATGTTGAAAAGGATGCAGCGCTAGAGCGCCGTTTCCAACCAATTCAAGTAAAAGAGCCAACAGTTGCTCACACAATCGAAATTCTCAAAGGGTTACGCGATCGCTACGAAACACATCACCGAGTCTCAATTACAGATGGTGCTTTAGCGGCCGCTGCAAACATGGCAGATCGTTATGTTTCTGACCGTTTCTTGCCAGATAAAGCAATTGACCTTATTGATGAAGCTGGTTCACGTCTTCGTATTAAGCGCATGACCGCGCCACCTGAGCTTCGTGAATTCGATGACAAAATCGCAAATGCGCGCAAAGAAAAAGAGTCTGCAATTGACGGTCAGGACTTTGAATTAGCAGCAACTCTTCGCGATAAGGAAAAGACCCTTATCATCGAAAAACAAGAAGCAGAAAAGAATTGGAAAGCAACTGACTTGGATAAGGTCACCGAAGTTGATGAAGAATTGATTGCACAAGTGCTTTCACTATCAACTGGAATTCCTGTATTTAAGTTAACAGAGGAAGAAACTGCACGTCTTTTGAATATGGAAACAGAGCTGCACAATCGTGTGATTGGTCAAGAGCAGGCTATTAAGGCCCTATCAAAAGCTATTCGCCGTACACGTGCCGGACTTAAGGATCCACGCCGTCCAGGTGGATCATTCATCTTTGCAGGACCATCTGGTGTTGGTAAGACTGAGCTTTCAAAAACACTTGCCTCATTCTTGTTTGGTGATCAGGATGCATTGATTCAGCTTGATATGTCTGAATACTCTGAACGCCACACTGCATCACGTTTATTTGGTGCGCCTCCAGGTTATGTTGGATACGACGAAGGCGGACAGCTAACTGAAAAAGTTCGCCGCCGTCCTTTCTCTGTAGTTCTCTTTGATGAGATTGAAAAGGCACACCCAGATATCTTTAACTCTTTACTTCAAGTTCTAGAAGATGGCCGCCTAACCGATGCACAAGGACGCACGGTTGACTTTAAAAACACTGTCATCATCATGACTACTAACCTTGGAACTCGCGATATCTCTAAATCCCAAGGTCTTGGCTTTGCTAATTCTGGTGATGACTTAACTAACTATGAGCGTATGAAGGGCAAAGTAACTGACGAGTTGAAGTCGCACTTCCGTCCTGAGTTCCTCAACCGCATCGATGATGTAATTGTCTTCCATCAATTAACTAAGCCACAGATCATTGAAATTGTAGATTTGATGCTGAAAAATCTTGATGAGCGTTTGCAGAACAAAGATATGGGAATTGAATTGACTCCTGCTGCTAAAGATCTTTTGGCAGATCGCGGTTATGACCCACTCTTAGGTGCACGCCCTCTTCGTCGCGTCATTCAACGCGAAATTGAGGATGCATTGTCAGAGCGCATCTTGTTTGGTGAGTTAAAGGCTGGTGAAATCATTGTTGTAGATGTCATCGGTGAAGGCGCTGAAGCAGAGTTCACCTTTAAGGGTGCACCAAAGTCTGCAATGCCTGATTCACCTGAAGATTTAGCGCAAGCTCCAACTGCTTAACTACGCCACAACTAACTACTTGAAAATCTAAAGCGGTAGTCGATAGCGGTTGCGTGGAATCAACTCAACGAGTTGATCCTTACGCAAACTGATAAGCGCTTTTTCAACCTGCGAATGATCCGGCCATAGTTTCTTGAGTGCCCCCTCTGTTAGTGATTCATTTTCTCGCAATGCCTGAACAATAGTTCCGCGACATTTGCGGTCGGTGCCATGCCAATCCTGAGATTTTCTAACAAGATCTGATTTCGGATACCCATTTTTATGCCAGTTACATTGATCAATAACTGGACATTTCTCACAGATTGGATTTTTAGAAGTGCAGATAACTGCTCCAAGTTCCATGGTTGCAGCCGCCCACAGATGAGCGTTTTTCTCCGGTAATAATTTAAAGCGTGAATTTCTCTCTTTCGAAGTCGGAGCTGGTTTTGGATGTTCTTCTCCATCGATTACTCGCACCAGAACGCGGCGAATATTTACATCCATAACAAGTGTCTGTTTTTCAAATGCAAAAGCAGCGATTGCCGCAGCCGTATATTCTCCAATTCCCGGAAACAGTTGAAGTGTCTCGGGATCATCTGGAACTTGATTGTTAAAATCCTCAGAGATTATCTGCGCAGTCGCATGTAGGCGCAGCGCTCTTCGTGGATAACCCAGTCGTCCCCATGCAGTTATAACTTCTGCAGGTGATGCTTTAGCCAACTCTGCAGGTGTTGGCCAACGCTGCATCCATTCATTCCACTTTGGGAGCACACGATTGACTGGAGTTTGTTGCAACATAAATTCACTGACTAATACACCCCATGGAGTTGTATCGCGCCAAGGTAGATCGCGCTTATGCTTTTTAAACCAAGTAACTATTGGTTTTTCTAGCGGATTCATTCTCCGGTGATTTTTACCCGATGTAGCGCAGCATCTAGCCGTGAGACTTCAAAAATCTCCATTCCTGAAATTTTTACATCTGAACCAGTCGGAACCAGTGCTTTCTTAAATCCAAGTCGGTAGGCCTCTTGTAATCTGCGATTTACTCCACTTACTTTTCTGATCTCTCCAGCTAAACCAACTTCACCAATTGCAACAAGATCTGCCGGCAAGGCTAGAGATTTTGCAGCAGAGGCCACAGCAAGTGCTAACGCTAAATCAGCGGCAGGTTCTGTCATTTTCATTCCACCAACAGTTGCTGCATAGACATCACGTCCACCAACTCGAATATGAGCACGCAGTTCCAAAACAGCAAGCGTCATCGATGTTCGTGCAGAGTCCAAACCAGAAACAACTCGACGTGCATTACCGAAGTCATTTTCACGACCAGCAGAGACAAGTGCCTGAATCTCTGCCAATAAAGGTCTGCGGCCTTCAAGAGTTACCGTGACACATGTACCCGGTACTGGTTCGACGTGGCGAGAAGTAAATAGACCTGTTGGATCAAGAACGGATTCAATTCCTGAATCGCTTAAATCAAAACAGCCGACTTCATCTGATGCACCAAATCGATTTTTAATTGCTCTAATAAGGCGCAGACGTGAATGGCGTTCACCTTCAAACTGAAGTACTACATCAACAATGTGCTCTAAAAGTCGTGGCCCTGCAATTGATCCATCTTTAGTCACATGTCCAACAAGTAGCAAAGTAATATCTCGATCTTTACAAATTCTAATTAGCGCGCCTGCAACTTCTCGGACTTGTGTAACTCCACCAGGGGCGCCATCTGCAGTAGAACTTCCAATTGTTTGGATTGAGTCAATAATGACTAGCTCTGGTTTAACGGCATCGATGTGTGCAATTACCGCCCCCAGATCCGTCTCTGATGCGATAAACAACTTAGGATCAACTGCTTTGATTCGCTCCGCTCGCAGGCGTACTTGTGAAGCTGATTCTTCTCCGCTGATATAAAGTGCTGCAATTCCCTTTGCTGCACTTTGTGCTGCCACTGATAGAAGCAGTGTTGATTTACCTACACCTGGTTCACCTGCCAATAAAATTGCTGCGCCAGGAACAAGGCCACCGCCAAGAACTCGATCTAACTCAGAAACACCTGTCGGTCTGGCATGTGCTGCCGAAAGATCTACATCACCAATTGGTAATGCTTTGGTAGTAACGTTTCCGGGAACAAGTGAAAGTTTCTTTGGCGCAGCAATCTCTTCAACTGCGCCCCATGCTTGGCATTCACCACAACGACCAACCCATTTTTGCGATGTCCAGCCGCACTCGGTGCAGCGAAATGGATCTTTTTCAACCTTGGCCATAGCGATAAGCCTATGACAC
>WLED01000082.1 GCA_009704445.1 Actinomycetota bacterium | reverse complement strand
CTGCATTGGGGGGCGCTTTATCACTCGCACCCCGAGAGTGCTAACGCCAAATCTAGAGCCTTTATTTCCCAGGAGCAAAACGAGATTGGCTAGCGGGCGATACGAGTGGCCATGCGAGCCTCGCGCAGACGGCGAAGGCGCTTTACCAGCATTGGAGATGCGGCCAGGGCATCATCCCGATCAATTAAGTCATTGAGAAGTTGGTAATAGCGTGGAGCCGTTAAATCAAAAAGCTCTTTGATTGCAGCCTCTTTTGCGCCGGCATAACGCCACCAATTACCTTCAAAATCTAAAATTCGAACTTCGAGCTCACTTAATCCAATGTGGTCACCGGATGAATAGCCCGAACCGTTCAAATTGTTGATCGATGAATCTTCTTGGGCGGACATGGCTTAAATCTTAGGACAGGCTCACTTAAAAGTGTGGGATTTGGAGCCAACCCCAAATCACACCTGTGGTGCAATCAACTACTTTTTGCTTTTTTGATTATGTTTTTAAGCATTGTCGGAAAGATGAATGAATGAAATGGTGAAACTGCTGCCCAATACAGCTGTCCGCCAAGTCCGCGTGGAGAAAAAATAGCTTCTTGCGTGACATGAGTTTTGCCGCCGACTTCTTCAATCTGAAAATCTAACCAAGCTTTACCGGGCAAAATCATTTCTGCATAAAGCTTTAGATGCTTGCCCCGTTCCAACTCTTCAACTCTCCAAAAATCTAGAGACTCACCAACACGTAAAAAATCAGGATCTCGGCGTCCACGACGTAATCCCACTCCACCAAATGCGCGATCTAATAATCCGCGCGCATACCAAAGAAGATCGGCGCCAAACCAACCGTTGTCACCGCCAATGGATTCGATTTGTTTCCATACTAAATCTGCTGAAACATCAGTTGTGGCTTCTCTGCGATCACGGAAAACCATTTCACCTGCCCATGAAGGATCACCCTGTGCTTTTTGCCAAGGAGCTGTTGGCATAGTCGCATCCGACCATCGCGTCTCTACACCGTGAGTTGTTGTTCGAGACAAGGCTAAATTGATTGCAGTTTCGACATCTAATAAACCGTTCTCTGGTTTTGGAATCAATCCATCAATGCTCTTTGCAGGATCTGCCACAACTTCACTAATGAGTGATCCAACGAGCGGCCTAGCAAGTGCAGTAGGCACCGGTGTTACCAAGCCAATCCATAAACTAGATAGTTTTGGTGTTAAAACAGGAACTTTAATAATCCATCGTTTTCTTAAACCAGAAAGCTTTGCAAACTTTTGCATCATGTCCGCATAGGTCAACACTTCAGGCCCGCCGATATCAAATACTTGTGTGACAGGTTTTTCTAACTGACCCGCTGCCTTTAAGTAGTACAAAACATCTCGGATTGCGATGGGGTGCGTTTTATTGCTTACCCATTTTGGCGTTGTCATGAGCGGCAAGCGATGAGTTAAATGTCGCAGCATTTCAAAGCTGGCAGAGCCCGAACCAATAATGATTCCCGCTCGAAGTTCAATGACTGCAACTGAAGTTGATGCCAACTGTTCTCCAGCTTTTGCACGTGATGAAAGGTGCTTACTAATGTTTTTATCATTTGCAATTCCACCCAGATAAATAATCTGCTGCACCCCTGCATCTGCGGCAGCTCGCGCGAAATTACGCGCCATATCGGCCTCGATTTGATTAAAATTTGGCCCAAGATTAATTGAGTGGAGCAAGTAATAGGCAGTGTGCACTCCGATTAATGCATCAAAAACATCTTCGTAGCTTTCGGCGCTTCCCGTACGTATATCCACCCAAGAAGCCCACGGTTGATCAATAACTTTGTTTGCATCACGAACTAAAATTCGAACATCGCTGTTTTCTTCAACTAGGGCTCTAACTAATCGCCCACCCACATATCCAGAAGCCCCAGTTACAAGGAATTTTCTCCGTTGATTGTGCATGTTCATGTTAGTAAGCCTAGACTTAACCCATGCAAAACACACGTCAGAAGCCACGAGTAGTAATACTCGGGGCAGGATTTGGTGGACTGACGGCTGCCAAAAAAATGGCAGATTTTGCAAGCGTCACAGTTGTTGATCGACATAACTTTCAAACTTTTTTACCATTGCTGTATCAGGTCTCAACAGCTGGATTGGCCGCAGATCACGTTGCACACCCAATCCGTGGTGCCTTGCGTAAAACTGATGTTCAATTTCAGATGGGATCACCTGTCTCGATCGATCACGACAAAAAATCACTGACATTAGATAACAAACAGGTTTTGGATTTTGATTACCTTGTTGTTGCCTTAGGTTCTGCTAACACAGATTTTGGTATCCCGGGTGTTATTGAGCACGCACTTGGAATGAAGAGCGTTCATGAAGCAACAACGATTAGAGCCAAAGTAATGCGATCATTTGAAGAACTATGTAGCAATCAAGATGATTCAGTATTTTCCATCTCAGTAATCGGTGGTGGCCCTACCGGTGTGGAGATGGCTGGAGCATTTGCAGAATTAGTTCGAGGCCCTCTAAAAAATGATCAAGCGCGCGCAGCAGAGAGAATCCAGATTAATCTGATCGAAGCGGGTCCTCGCGTTTTGCCAATGTTTTCAAACAAGCTCTCTGAACATGCAAAAGCAGATCTAGAAAAACTAGATGTTAAGGTTTATACAAACACGGCAGTCAAAGAGATTAATTCTGATTCGATTGCAACTCAGAATGGAAAAACAATTGAATCAGAAATAACTATTTGGGCTGCAGGAGTTCGTGGTGAACCCGCTGCATCAATTTTAAATCTGCCGGTAGTAAATACAAGAATTGATGTTGATCAAAATTTGCAGGTTAAAAAATATCCGCATATTTTTGCAATCGGTGACGTTGCTGGATTCACTGGAAAAGATGGTCGCTTCTTACCAATGGTTGCACCTGTTGCAATGCAGCAAGGTAGATGGGTTGCAAAACAGATTAAGCGTCTATCAACACAACAGGAATTAAAACCATTTAAATATATTGATAAGGGTTCTATGGCCACAATCGGTCGACATAAAGCGATTGTGGAAGTGAAGAAATTCCGTTTAGTGGGCATCCCTGCTTGGTTTGCATGGCTATTCCTGCACCTTTTTTATCTATTAGGTGGGCGCAACAAAATTGGAACAATTGCAGACTGGACCTGGAACTACGTAACTTTTGATCGAGGCAATCGCCACATCATGGATTCTGTGTAAATGCCGCAATACATCAATCTTCGTGGCCATGACATATATGGCTATGAATGGGAAAACGATGGTGAAGCTGTCGTTCTACTGCACGGCGGTTTAAGTAAGACATCTAGTTGGGACTATTTGATTGTTCCAGCGTTGGAAAATGAATTTCACGTTTATGCCTACGATCGAACAGCACATGGTTTTACAGCAGATCAACCCGGTAGTTTGCACTTTGATTTTCAAACTAAAGAAGCAATCGCATATTTGGAAGATGTTGTAAAGACGCCAGCGCATTTAGTGGGATATAGCGATGGTGCGATCATTGCACTGATGGTTGCAATTGCCAGACCAGACTTGGTCAAATCAGTTGTTTCGATTGGTGGAAATTCACATTACTCAGGTGTTGATTTTGATATGGGCCAACCAATGGTTAGCGAAGATGATCTTGCCGAATACACATTGATCTCCCCTGATGCACCGCATACGTTGTTGGAAAAAACAACGCGAATGTTTGAGATTTGGAAAAAAGAGCCAAACATTTCAGATGAACAATTGGCAAGTATTCAATGTCCAGTGTTGATTGTTTCAGGCGATGATGATGTTGTTACTTTGTCACACACTGCACATGTGTATCAATCGATTCCGCTTGGACAACTTGCAGTTCTGCCAGGCACATCGCATGCTTTAGTAAAAGAGAAGCCTGAGTTATTTAATGCAATCATGGTTGCGTTCTTAGAAGATTTAAGTTATCCGATTACTTATGCGCCCGTTAAACGCGTAAATCCAGAGATTGTCTAAAACACAAACAATAAGACGAGCCCCCCGTCAGGATTGAACTGACGACCTGCGCATTACAAGTGCGCTGCTCTACCACTGAGCTAGAGAGGCCTGCTTTTTGAGTTACCCCAAATCAAGCAGAGGCAATTATGGCAGTGTTGGCCT
>WLED01000081.1 GCA_009704445.1 Actinomycetota bacterium | reverse complement strand
GCCAGTTCCCAGTTAATCATTATTACTCACCAAAAACGAACAATGGAAATTGCAGATGCTTTGTATGGTGTGACTATGCGCGGGGATGGTGTGACAGAAGTAATTTCTCAACGCCTTCGCGAATCTGACGCAAGCTGAGGCTTTTGATGGCATTGTTTTCTAAGTTAATTGCCCGAATAAAGGGCAGTAGCGATCCTCATTCTTCTGACTGGTCTGATTTAGAGTTAGAACTACTTCAGGCAGATTTGGGTCCAGCGTTAGCATCCGAATGCATTGAACAAGCAAAAAAAATTGACGGGCAGTCTCCGCAAGATGCTTTATTTCGTTTTTTGTCGAGCAAGCTTTGTAGTAAATCCCATGAAATGAACTTATCTGGTTCTACTTCTACATCCACGATATTGGTAGTAGGCGTCAATGGAACAGGTAAGACAACGTCAGTAGCAAAGCTTGCGAGGTTTTATAAGTCCTCTGGAAACACAGTTCTGATGGCCGCTGGTGACACCTTTCGGGCCGCTGCAGTGGATCAATTAAAAACTTGGGGAATGCGCATTGATGTACCGGTTATATCTGGACAAGAAAACGGTGATCCTGCTTCTGTAGCCTTTGATGCAGCTAAGCAGGCACAAGCAAATGGAGTAGATGTATTAATCATTGACACTGCTGGTCGATTGCACAATAAGAGTGACCTCATGTTTGAGCTAGCGAAAGTAAAGCGAGTTGTCGAAAAAACTTCTCCAATTAATGAAGTTCTACTTGTAATTGATGCAACAACTGGTCAAAATGGCTTGGCGCAAGCAAAGATTTTTTCAGAAAGCGTTGACGTCACAGGTGTGATCCTCACAAAGATGGATGGAACAGCTAAAGGTGGCGTGGCCCTGGCAATAGAGGCAGAGCTTGGGATACCGATTAAGTGGATTGGCACAGGAGAGTCAGAGAGCGATTTCTCCCCATTTGATCCCGATGCTTATCTAAAAACCCTGCTTTCGTAACCCATTTGTAACACTTCAACATAATTTGTCACACACTCGAAACCCATAAAAGCATCGCTTGTAACCCGCGAGTTAGAGGGTAAGGCCCAATCGAAGCCTCTCAATGATGAGAATTCACCCTGAAAAATTGGCGGTAAAAATAATGGAGGAAGTTGTAATCAACTCTGGAGATACGGCCTGGATGTTAATAAGTGCTGGGCTTGTTACACTCATGATTCCCGGCCTAGTTCTTTTCTATGGCGGCATGGTCCGAGTCAAGAGTGTTCTAAATATGATGATGATGTCATTTGGAGCATTGGCACTTGTATTTGTAATTTGGATTGCATTCGGATTCTCACTTGTATTCGGAGATTCTGTCAATGGTTCTGGTCTCATAGGTGACATCACGCAGTTTGCATTTCTAAATGGACTAGATAATTCAGAAGCGGTTATCGGAACAATTCCAGCCGCAGTTTTTGTAGGATTTCAAGGAATGTTTGCAGCTATTACTGTTGCACTGATTTCTGGTGCAATTGCTGATCGTGCAAAATTTGGGGCTTGGATGCTATTTGCTGGCATATGGGCAACACTTGTTTACTTTCCAGTCGCTCACTGGGTCTTTGCATTCGATGATTTCGTTGCAAAAACTGGTGGTTGGATTGCAAATGATCTAGGAGCTCTAGATTTTGCGGGTGGCACAGCAGTTCATATCAATGCAGGTGCAGCAGGTCTGGCGCTAGCGATTGTGCTTGGTAAGCGCGTTGGATTTGGAAAGATGCCTATGCGACCACACAACCTTCCACTCGTGATGTTGGGTGCAGGTCTGCTCTGGTTTGGATGGTTTGGATTTAATGCTGGATCTGCAATTGCATCAAATGGCACCGCAGGATTAGCTCTGCTCAACACAATTGGCGCAACAGCGGCAGCAGTTTTGGCATGGCTGCTAGTTGAAAAACTACGTGATGGACATGCAACAAGTCTTGGCGCTGCATCTGGCGTAGTTGCCGGATTAGTTGCTATCACTCCTGCATGTGCTGCAGTTGATGCCTCTGGCGCTCTCATCATCGGTGCTATTTCAGGGGCATTTTGTGCATTGTCAGTAGGACTAAAGTTCAAATTCGGCTTCGATGATTCATTAGATGTCGTTGCTGTTCACCTTGTTGGTGGAATTGTTGGAACACTTCTGATCGGGTTTGTTGGATCTGACGTTGGATTATTCAATGGCGGAGGAACTGATCAGCTTGTTAAGCAGGCTATTGGTGCAGGTGCTGTTCTTGCCTACTCCTTTGTTCTTTCCTATGTCATAGCTAAGTTGGTTGATCTAACAGTTGGTTTCCGAATTAGTGTTGACCAAGAACTAGCAGGTATCGACTTAGCAATCCATGCTGAACGAGGTTATGAGTTTTCAGATAACAACCAAGGCAATTTCCTAGCTAGTTCAAAGGGGGCATAAGAATGAAATTAATTACTGCAATTATCAAACCGACCAAACTTGATGATGTTAAAGATGCTTTACATGCTGTTGGAGTAAACGGAATGACGGTTTCAGAGGCAAGTGGTTTTGGCCGTACAGGTGGCCACACAGAGGTCTATCGTGGAGCTGAATACACGGTTAATTTAGTTCCAAAAGTTCGCCTCGAAGTTCTAGTTGATGATAAAGATGTTGACTCCGTGCTTGGAGTAATCGTTAAATCGGCATCGACAGGCTCCATCGGTGATGGAAAAGTCTGGACGACTCCTGTTGATCAAGTAATTCGAGTGCGCACAGGAGAGCGTGGGTCAGAGGCAATCTAGTAATAAGAGTATGAGTATCTGCGATAGCCGAAATCTTTGAGACGGGAGCTATCGCAGATACTCATGTGAAATGTGGTGGCTAGTACTGATCATTTGGCCACTTCTCCTAGCTCTGAAGTACTCTGTTCCCATTATGTTCGAATCGTTAGCCTCCAAATTTAGCGGTGCCTTTTCATCGTTGCGCGCTAAAGGCAAAATCTCTCCAGCAGATATCGATACGGTTTGTAGTCAAATTCGAACAGCACTTTTAGATTCAGATGTAGCCGTGCAAGTGGTCGATAAGTTCATTCTCGATATTAGAGAGAAATCCTTGAATGCTCTTCCCACTTTACAATCAGGTTCAAATCAAGCCAATGCGATTTTTGAGATAGTGAATAAAGAGTTAGTTGCAATACTTGGGGGAGCTACTCGTCGCATTCGAATGGCAAAAAATCCTCCCACTGTAATTATGTTGGCGGGACTTCAAGGGGCAGGTAAAACAACGCTGGCCGGTAAATTAGCCAAGCACTTTGCCGATCAGGGAGATACACCCATACTTGTAGCAGCTGATTTGCAGCGACCAAATGCGGTAACTCAGCTTCAAGTAGTTGGACAATCAATTAATGTTCCTGTTTTTGCACCAGAAGTTGGAAATGGTGTTGGCGATCCAGTTACAGTTGCAAAGGCTGGTGTAGATCATGCCAAATCCAAACTGCATAGCGTCGTCATCATTGACACGGCCGGCCGATTGGGCGTAGATGAAGAGTTAATGAAGCAGGCATCAAATGTACGTGATGCGGTCAATCCACACGAAATACTCTTTGTTGTCGATGCAATGATTGGCCAAGACGTAGTTCCTACGGCACAGGCCTTTTTAGATGGCGTTGGATTTGATGGTGTAGTACTGACAAAACTAGATGGTGATGCCCGAGGCGGTGCAGCGTTATCAATCGCATCCCTGACTAAACGCCCAATTATGTTTGCATCCAGTGGTGAAAAGATGCAAGATTTTGATGTTTTCTATCCAGAGCGGATGGCCTCACGAATTTTGGGCCTAGGTGATGTTGCAACGTTAGCTGAGCAAGCCAAAAAAGCTTTTAATTCAGAGAGCTCTGCAAAACTTGAAGAGAAGTTTGTGCGTGGCGAAGATTTCACTTTTGATGATTTCTTGGAACAACTGCAAGCGATGTCAAAGATGGGCAACATGTCCAAACTGCTAGGAATGCTTCCAGGAGCGGGAGCAATGAAAAAGCAGATTGAAAATTTCGACGAAGGCGAGATTGTTCGCTCTAGGGCAATTGTTGAATCAATGACTCCTATGGAGCGATCAAATCCAAAACTGCTTAATGGATCACGACGTGCTCGAATTGCACGTGGAAGTGGTCGCAATGTTTCTGATGTGAACAATCTTGT
>WLED01000080.1 GCA_009704445.1 Actinomycetota bacterium | reverse complement strand
CCTAAATACAGCGTGGTGCTTAGTTGATTATCGCTTCAAGAACGCTTATTTTACGGGTACGAACTCCTCGGATAACAGTTCTACGTCAGCAAGGGGAAGGCTGACATAGAGCAAGTGACCGGGGAGTTCGCTTTTGTTTATTGTTAAATCAAACCTGACAAATCATCTGGAATTTCTAAACTCTTCATGAAACTCTCAGGTGTCAACAAGTCATCTGCAGTTGGCAAAATTCCACTCCAGATTCGATCACGTGCTTCGATATCTTTTAATTCACGAACCTGCCGCCAAAATGCAGTGGCTTCGCGAGTAAGACGTGGTGAAACTTGCAATCCCAAAAGAGAAGAAAACAGTTGTTGAGCAGGTGCCGATGTTGCACGTCGACGACGTAATGTCTCTTGTAAAGCATTCAAATTAGGCAAGCGTTCCCCTGCAGCTAATGCAACAACCTCTTCACACCATCCATCTATCAGTGCCAGAGCTGTCTCTAACTTTGTGAGTGCTGCGCGTTGTGCAGGTGATTCTTGTGGAGTGAAAACTCCACTATTGAGTGCAATGTTTAAACTCTCAGGATTAGTCGGATCAAATCCACCGCCTTGTTCGAGTGCGCGTTGTGCTTGCTCCTGAATCGCGTCCATATCAATGTTAATTCCTTTTCCATAATCAGTAATTGCAGTACGGATGTATGAAACTAACCATGGATTATTTGAAAATAACCGCGCCACTGAAGCTTCACGAAGTGCATGAAAAATCTGAACTTCATCAAGGGCAATATCTAGATCTGTCGACCATTGGCGAATGTTTTCAGGGACAAGCGCTGGATATGCAGGATCGAGTAGGGGAAGTCCCACGTCGTGCGCACCGGTAACTTTTGAGGCTAATCCACCGATTGCTTGTCCCAACTGTGTTGCAATCAAAGAGCCGATAAAGGATTTAAGAAGCATAGAAATCATTCCAACGGGAATGGCCATGGCTGGATTTTCTTCACCTGGGATTGCATCGGTTTCACCGTCACCAAATTTTGCTTGATCCAGCAGTTCACCGATTGCAACTGAAAGACCAGTTGCCAGTGGCTCTACTGTGTTTTGCCACCCAGAGAGCGTGGAATCTATCCAATCAGTCCGCGCTAAAACGGCATTAGCATTTTGAGAGGTTTGAGGACCCTGAGGAAAGAGGACTGCATCGTTTAACCATGTCTCGGCAATCGAAAAGGCCTGCTGGATTTGTGCCACATCGGTGTGACCAACTGGCGCAGAACTTTGTGATGTTGTGAATTTCTTTGCAACTTCACGGACAATATTTTTCGGCAATGGTTCATCCGAACCTGTAAATCCAGGTCCATTAATTCCTAGCATTGAAAACTGCTCTTGAATCTGTTGTTGCATTTGCGCCATCATGGCGGCAAAGTCGACAGGTTCTTCAGAATCGTCTGAATTGCCAGGGGTAAAGCCAAAGTTTGCCATCTCTTAATCCTCCCAGTCTTAGAACAATTCTGCATTCTCTTTCATTCCCGATTCGGTCACTTTTGTGTTGGGGCTTAGAGCACGCTGACTCAATCAATCCTTAGTAAGGTAGGCACATGTCGAATGCATTCTTAGCTCTCATCTGGTGGGTAGTCCCAGCCGCTGGGCTAATTGGTGCTCTTGGATACGTTTTGTGGGTTACAAAGTTTCAGAGCAAGTTTCAACATGAAACAAAAAGATCAGTTGATCGTTTTCAACGTTTTCAGGATTCTCTTCGAGACAGCCAAGCTCGTGACGTTAATGCAGTTGATAACTCAATTTCAACAGAACTACCAAAACTTTTTGATCAAGAAGAGATTGAGCCAAACACCTTTGCACCCAATCGTGATGCTCAACCGAAACCAACGCAACAATAGAGATCTAGCGCAGATTACATGATGCGATTTTCACCATTACCACGTTTAGTTAAAATCACTTTAGGAATATTCTTTTTGCTAGCCACTGTGGCTCCACTTCCATATGCAATTGTTTTGCCTGGTGAAGCACAGAATATTTTTAAGGGTGTAATTACTTTCAAATCAACTGATAACTACCCCGCAACAGGGCGAATAGATTTAATGTCTATCCGTGTAACAAATCCAGACTCGTGGATCTTTGGACCAGAGATCATTTATTCATGGATTAGCAGTGAGAGATCTGTTTATCCTAAGTCTGCAATTTTTCCTCCTGGAACGACTTCCGAAGAAGAACTCAAGCAGGCAAAAGCTGAAATGGTTGGGTCACAAGACAAAGCAATATTTGCTGCGGTGAATTATCTTCAATCAAATCCAAAGATCATGGCTCCTGAAACAGCTTCTTCTGTTGATGCAGAAAGTATTGGAAAAGAGCGAGCTAAAAAACTAGAAACAAAAAACATTGAATTCAAAGTCAAAGAAACAGGTGGCCCGAGTGGTGGCTTAGTTTTTGCAATCGCATTAGTGGAGTTATTAACAGAACAAGATTTGTTGCAAGGTGATCACATTGCCGGAACTGGAACAATTAATGCACGTGGAATAGTCGGTGGAATCGGCGGCATTAATGAGAAAATCGAATCTGCCAAAAAGGTTGGGGCAACATTATTTTTTGCACCAGTTAGTAATGCCGCTGAAATAGCAAATGTCCCAGCCGGCATTAAGGTTGTTACCGTAGCTACGTTGGCTCAGGCGATCTCATACTTAGAAAACAACTGAAAGTAGTAAAAACTCCCTGAAGACTAGTTCTTACCCCTTCAGGGTAAGTGAAATTTGGGCTTGAAGGTATGCACGGGTGCGATAGTTTTCTCCCATGACTAATACACCACAGTTTCAACGCCCTAACTTCCAATTTAAAGGTCGCAAGAGTCCACTTGCATTGACCTTCGGAATCCTTGTAGTACTTGGAATTCTATTTACTGCACTCAGTGGTTTTTATGCAGATTGGTTGTGGTTTAAGTCAGTTGATTTCACAAGCACTTGGTCAACAATTCTTGGGACAAAGGCTTTTCTTTTCATTTTAGGTGGTTTGTTAACTGCACTTATTGTGATGGCAAATGTATTTATCGCATACAAGCGCCGACCACTCTATGTAACCATGATGGTCGAATCAGATAATCTTGAAAGATATCGCTCGCAGGTTGAACCAATCCGTAAAGGTCTGTTTATCGGATTAAGCGTTGCACTGTTTTACTTTGCTGGTTCTGCATCATCACAATTGTGGAGCACCTGGTTACAGTTTAAAAACTCAACTAGTTTTGGTGTTACAGATCCACAATTCAACATGGACATATCATTCTTCGCCTTCCGCTTGCCATTTTGGCAATCGTTGATTTCTTGGGGAATAACAACCACAGTTCTTGCAATTATTGCTGCTGCAATCGTTCATTACCTCTATGGTGGTATTCGACTTCAGGTTCAGCAAGATCGCACAACTGTTGCAGCACGCGTGCAGCTTTCAGTTTTGTTAGGTGTGGTCGTTCTTCTTAAGGCAGTTGCATACTGGTTTGATAGATATGCACTTGCACTCAAAGAGGGCAGATTGATTACAGGATTAACGTACACAGATGTAAATGCTGTGTTACCTGCAAAGGCAATTTTGACTGGTATCGCTTTAGTGTGTGCTGTTCTGTTCTTTGCAACGATAGTTCGTAAATCATGGTTGCTGCCAGCAGCTGGTACAGCACTGCTAGTTGTCTCTTCAGTTCTTTTCGCAGGCCTCTATCCAGGTGCAATTCAACAGTTCCAGGTAAAGCCAAGTGAGTCCTCTAAGGAAGCACCATTTATCCAAAGAAACATCGACGCAACCCGTGCCGCCTATGGGATTTCAGATGTAACTGTGACTGATTATCAGGCAACGGCTGCAACGAACTCTGGTCAACTTGCAAATGATGCCGCAACAATCGCAAATATTCGTTTGATGGATCCGAATGTACTTTCTTCAACTTTCCGTCAACTCCAACAGATTCGCCCTTATTACAGTTTCCCTCAAACTTTAGATATTGATCGTTACACAGTCAACGGAGTTAAGCGCGATGTTGTTGTTGCAGCTCGTGAACTTAATATTGCTGGTAATCCTTCACGTAACTGGATCAATGATCACCTTGTCTACACTCACGGTTTTGGTTTTGTCGCAGCTTTCGGTAACGAACGCGATGCAGATGGAAAGCCATCATTTACAGTTGGTGACCTTCCACCCAAAGGTGCATTAGGCGATT
>WLED01000008.1 GCA_009704445.1 Actinomycetota bacterium | reverse complement strand
GAGGAGGTCTTTCCAGGTTTGTTCTAACTCTCATTTGTGGCCACTGCCGACCCTTCGAAAGTAGCGACACCCCTTCCCCGGTGCCGTTACAACTTTAGATCCGTCGGCCGGCAGTGACCAGAGATGAGAGCAGTTGTAAAGATTTAAAGCAGGAAGTTACCGAGGAAAGGGGGACTAGTGAGTATCGATAACGAACATATATCTGTAATGCGTGATCGCTGTATCGACCTTCTTTCTCCCGCAATTGAATCGACAGAAAATCCTGTTGTAGTTGATGCAACATTAGGTTTGGGTGGACACACCGAAGCACTACTTCAAAAATTTCCACATTTAACTGTGATTGCTATTGACCGCGATCAAGAAGCAATTACAAAAGCGACAGCCAGACTTTCTGAATTTGGTGATCGACTTCTAACTGCCCATCAGAGTTTTGATGCCATTGGTGATGTTGTACATAGCTTTGGTTTCAAGAAAATTGATGGTGCTCTATTTGATCTAGGAACTTCCTCAATGCAGTTAGATCAAACCGATCGAGGTTTTTCTTACTCTCAGGATGCTCCTCTGGATATGCGGATGGATCGCAGGCAGTCATTAACCGCCGCAGAGATAGTCAATACATATGAACCTGGGCAGCTAGTTCGCATTTTGAGAACTTATGGTGAAGAAAAATTCGCCACACGAATTGTTGAATCAATTATGCGCACCCGAGAAATTGCGCCAATGAATTCAACCGCGCAGTTAGCAGCACTCGTAAAGGATGCGATTCCAGCGGCAACTCGTCGAACCGGCGGTAATCCAGCAAAGCGAACATTCCAGGCTCTTCGCATTGAGGTTAATGACGAACTCGGAAGCATTAGTCGCGCACTACCGGTTGCACTTGAAATTCTAAATGTTGGCGCACGCTTAGTAGTTATGTCTTTTCAATCACTTGAGGATCGCATAGTCAAAGAGATATTTGTCTCAGCCAGCACATCAGGCACACCACGAGAGCTTCCAGTGGAACTACCAGAATTTGCAGCAAAGTTTGCTTTGGTTTTTCGAGGCAGCCAAGGGCCTACAGATGAAGAAGTAGAAGAAAACTCGAGATCACAATCGGTACGACTTCGAGCGATTGAAAGAGTGGCCGCATAATGGCACTTACATCACTTGCACCAGCTGTCACTCGTTCCAAAAAAATCCTTGCTGAAAAGAGCACGGAAGTGGCTCTCAAACTTGTGCCAGAACCATCAGCTGGTAAACAAGCAGATCGAAGATTTTTTGCAGTTTTTGTCTCTATAGTCGGCGCCCTTGGTCTTTTGTTACTTCTTTTCATAAATACACTTTTGGCGCAAGATGCTTTTAAGCTTTCAGAGTTAAAGGCTGAAGCCAAGCTAGTGAGCGATCAAAGAGAGGCGATCGCAAGGGAGATAGATGCAATTTCTTCCCCAGAAGCACTTGCTCAAAAAGCAACCGAGCTTGGTATGAAGCCCTCTAAAGTTCCAAACTTTTTAGAGCTAAAGTCTAAGCCTGAAAAAGATGTGATCAATAATGGGTAACTTTAACTTATCTCATTCAAGAATTAGAGCCTTAGTTCTATTGACGGCGTTCATTGTTTTTCTATTTGGGGTTCGTTTAATTCAGATCCAAGCCATTCAAGCGAGTGACTACAGACTTAAAGCATTTAATGAAATGGAAAAAGTAAGCACCCTGCAAGCTCCTAGAGGAGATATAACTGACATCAACGGTGTGGCATTTGCTCGCAGTGTTGCAGCAATAAGCATTGTCGTAGATCAAACTCAAATTCTAAATCCTGGCAAAGTTGCGAAGTTGACGGCACCAATTCTTGGTTTGCCAGAGGCTGAAGTCGAAACATCCCTGACAGGTACTCGAAAATGGAGCATGGTTGCCCGAAATGCAAAGCCTGCTACATGGCTGAAGTTAACTGAAGCAATCGCTGCATACAATGCTCAGCATGAACCGATGAGTCCAGAGCGAATAATTGGCTTCTTTCCTGAACGCAGTTACATACGCGAATATCCATCTGGTCATCTGGTCGCTTCACTTGTTGGATTTGTAAATCATGAAGGCGTCGGAGCAACTGGTCTTGAATCCAGTATGAACTCCAAGATCTCCGGAGTAGACGGTAAGTACTCATATGCAAATGGATTCAAAGCTGAGATTCCTGGTTCACAGTCAGAGATAGTTCCAGCGAAAACTGGAACCTCGGTTCGTCTGACAGTTGATCGAGATATTCAATGGGTGGCATCAAAAGCTATAGCCAAAGCAGTTAAATCCTCAAATGCACTGAGTGGAACTGTGATTGTGATGGATCCAAAGACTGGACACATTTTGGCACATGCAACCGCCCCCACTTTTGATCCAAACAACACCAAAAAAGTTTCACTGATTGCCATGAGAAATCCATCAGTTCAAGATATATATGAACCAGGGTCAACTGGAAAAATTATGACGCTGGCTGCTGCTATAGAGGAGAAAAAAATTACGCCGGAGACAGTTTTAACTGTTCCTTATAAATTAAAGCGCGCAGATAAAGTTTTTAGCGATCATGAGCCTCATCCGACTCAACGGTTGACAGCTTCTGGAATTTTGGCAGTTTCAAGCAATACTGGTTCGATTTTGATTGGTGAGATGATTTCAAACCAGAGTTTATATGACTACTTAACAAAATTTGGAGTCGGAGTAAAAACTGAAGCGGGATTACCTGGAGAATCACGAGGAAAACTTTTGGAAGTTAGTGATTGGTCTGGAACAACTGCACCTACAGTGGCTTTCGGGCAGGGATATTCACTGAACACAATGCAGGCAACAAGCATTTTTGCAACAATTGCAAATGATGGAGTGAGAGTTCCACCTACTGTTATTGCAGGTACAAGTGATTCAAGTGGAAACTACACACCAACTAAACAGCAAAAAGCTGTTCGAGTCGTGAGTGCAACTACGGCCAAGCAAATGAGAATGATGATGGAAACGGTTGTTTCCGCACATGGAACCGCACCAACTGCGGCAATAGCCGGATATCGAGTTGCAGGAAAAACAGGTACTGCCCAGCGAATTGATGACACATGCGGGTGTTATCGCGGCTATACAGCTTCATTTATTGGTTTTGCTCCCGCAGATAAACCCGCCTATGTAATTAATGTAACTATTCAAGATCCAAAAGGAATGCACTGGGGTGGAGCATTAGGTGGCCCAGTATTTAAAGAAGTAATGTCTTTTGTTTTGCAGTCACAAGGAATAGCACCAACGAAGGAGAAAGTTAAAAAGGTTGCCCTCAATGAAGCACAGTTAACTGCGCAGAAAAAGGTCTTACGTGCTCAGGCCAATTGAATCATTTGAGGTGAGCCTTGAGGCTATTCGAGCAATTATTGATGCAGAGATAGTTGGCGACGGCACAATTGAAGTACATGGTCTCTCGCAGTCGAGCAAAGAGATTATGCCCGGAGATCTATTCATCGCCTTACCCGGTGAGAATTTTCACGGAGCTGAATTTTCTTCTGATGCAGCAGCACAGGGCGCTGTTGCCGTTTTGACTGACAGCGTTGGTGCATCCAAAGTCAAAGATCTTCCTGTAATAATCTCTAATAATCCACGACGAGCAGCGGGTGTAATAAGCGCTTGGTTTTACAGAGAGCCTATGAGAGATCTTTATAGTGTTGGCGTAACCGGCACGAATGGAAAAACAACAGTAACCACATTGCTTCATCAAATCATGACTGGCGCAGGTCGTGAAAGTGGACTCATCGGAACGGTTGAAACTCTTATAGGAACAGAATCCATTAAGAGCATTAGAACAACACCAGAGAGCAGCGAAATTCAAGCTCTATCTGCTGTGATGCGTGAGCGACATATGCGTAATCTTGTTATGGAAGTTTCCAGTCACGCTATTGCACTTGAGCGCATACGAGGCAGCCATTTTGCAGTGGTTGGATTTACTAACCTTTCACAAGATCACTTGGATTTTCACAAAAATATGGAAAATTACTTTGCTGAAAAGGCAAAACTCTTTACTTTTGAGTACGCAGATCTTGCTGTTATCAATATCGACAGCCAATACGGAACAATTCTGGCCGCGCAAACTCAATTACCAACAATGACCCTTTCGCGTTTAGACACAAAAGCCAACTGGCACTACACAAAAATTTCACGAGATTATGTTGGGGCGCATGTTGCAATTCGAGGAAGCGGTGGCATTCTTATCGAAGGAAAAGTTCAGCTCCATGGCGGTTACAACTATGACAACCTTCTTATGGCAGTTGCACTTGCCGCAGAAAGCGGTATAGATCCTCTAGATATTTCAGCTTTACTTCCGTCATTATCTGGTGCCAGCGGTCGACTTGAATCGATTGCACTTGGCCAGAGTTTTATCGCAATGATCGATTATGCCCATTCACCAGATGCAGTTTCACGAGTACTAGAAACAGCACGCGAGATCACAGATGGTCGCGTGATTGCAGTTCTCGGTTGTGGGGGAGATAGAGACTCCTCAAAAAGAGAGTTAATGGGTAAGGCCCTTCAAGAAGGCTCTGATGTTGCAATTTTTACCAGTGACAATCCACGAAGTGAAAAGCCTGCGGACATTTTGATCCAAATGGTTCTAGGTCTAGAGATAAGTGAGCCGAGCGCAATAATTGAAGATAGAACTCAAGCAATCAAGGCAGCTGTTGATGAAGCAAAAGATGGAGATCTCGTTATCGTTCTTGGTAAGGGACATGAAAAGGGTCAGGAAGTTAACGGCGCAGTTCTTCCATTTGATGATCGAATTGAGTTAGCTCGAGCGATCGAGGACAAAAAATGATTCCTTTGACAGCTGGTGAAATTGCACTTCTCTTGGGGGGTGAGATATTTTGCGATAAAGATTTACTTGTTTCACAAGCTCCCGTATTTGATTCTCGAAAAGCAATCCCTGGATCAATTTTCCTGGCCCTCAAAGGCGAGCAGTTTGATGGGCATGATTTTGCAGCCGATGCTTACCGCGCCGGTTCTGTCTTTTCTTTGACATCAAGACGAATTGATGGTCCGTGCATAGTTGTAAAAGATGTAGTTGAAGCATTGTCAACGTTAGCCACATTTGTTCGTGCACGTTTAGAGAATTTGACCGTCATAGGCATAACGGGATCTCAAGGAAAAACAAGTACAAAGGATTTACTGGCTCATATGTTGAGCGCTGTCGGTCCAACGGTTTCGCCCATAGGATCATTTAACAACGACTTAGGACTTCCAATTACGCTGTTGGAGTGTGATGAGAGAACTCGCTTTTGTATTCTCGAGATGGGCGCACGCCATAAGAGAGACATTGCACGTCTAGCACTTATTGCAAAACCAAATATTGGCGTTGTGCTTACAGTTGGTTCGGCTCACTTAGGAGAATTTGGTTCAGTTGAAGCAATCGCACAAACAAAGTCAGAATTAATCTCCAGTCTCGAAGACACATCAATTGCAGTTCTCGGAACGTATGACTCATTTACTCCTGAAATGGCAAAACTTCACAAAGGGAGGGTTATTTTCTTCGGTAATGAGCAAGAAGTGCGGGCCGCAGATGTAGAAATTCGAGAAGGTTGCCCACATTTTGAAATTGTGACGCCTTCAGGCCGAGATGCAGTTGGAATGAGAGTTGTTGGAGCCCATCAAATCGCGAATGCTTTAGCAGTTGCTGCGGTGGGAACTGCATTGGAATTGCCCATCGAATTAATCGCAAGTTCACTTTCTACTGCTGAGATAAAGAGCAAGTGGCGAATGGAACTCCATGACATTTTTGGGCTCCTCATCATTAATGATGCCTACAACGCCAACCCCGAGTCGATGTCAGCTGCGCTTCGTTCATTGACTCTATTTGCCCAAGAACGTGGTGGATCCTCCTGGGCATTCTTAGGAAAAATGCATGAGCTCGGCGAGTCAACAGCCTCTGCTCATCGGAAAATTGGCACTCTTGCCCAGGAGATTGGCGTGGATCACTTAGTTGCTATCAATCAGCCAGATTATGGCGCAAGTACCGGAGCTATGCGTGTTCATCACGTTCAAAACATTGATGAGGCAGCGTTACTGATGGAGCATTTCTCAGCAGGAGATGTTGTTTTGGTGAAAGCTTCACGATCAGAGGGCCTAGAGAATTTGGCTCTAAAGATTGAAAGTGATTGGCTAGATAAGAGCGGAGTTGAAAGATGAGACAGATTCTCATATCTGGTGCATTCGCTTTAGTATTCGCACTTTTTGGAACACGTATTTTAATTCGTATCCTGGAGAAAAAGGGATTCGGTCAGATTATTCGAGATGATGGACCAAGTACACATCACATTAAACATGGAACTCCAACCATGGGTGGAATCATTTTTATTCTTGCATCAATACTCGGATATCTCTTCTCCCACCTAGTTACATGGACACCCGTTACAGCATCTGCCTTACTTGTTATCGGACTAGTTGTTGCATTAGGAGTAATTGGATTTCTAGATGATTGGCTTAAGGTTTCGAGACAAAACTCACGAGGCCTTAAGGGTCGATACAAGTTAACTGGTCAGGCGATTGCAGCTGGCGGTTTTGCATACCTAGGCCTTCAGTTTATGAACGAGTACTCACTTACTCCAATCTCACAGTATTTATCAGCAGTACGGGAAACTAGTATTTATCTGGGAACGACTGTTGTAATTCTATGGATTATTTTAATGGTGATGTCGGCAAGCAACGGTGTCAATTTAACTGACGGTTTAGATGGTTTAGCCATTGGTGCAGCAATTATGGTTTTCCTGGCCTTCGTTTTAATTGGTGTATGGCAGTTTGGGCAAAGTTGTGGAATGCAAGTTACAGCTGGTTGCTACGCGGTAAGAGATCCTTTGGATTTAGCTGTACTCGCAGCAGCATTTGCCGGAGCTTGTACTGGTTTTCTTTGGTGGAATACCGCGCCAGCAAAAATAATGATGGGAGATACCGGATCCCTTGCTCTGGGTGGAGCAATCGCTGCATTTGCAGCAACGTTAAGAGTTCAGCTCCTACTAATTCCACTAGGTGGTTTGTTCGTCATTATTACTTTGTCAGTTCTTATTCAAACGTTTTATTTCAAAGTCAGTGGCGGGAAACGGGTATTTAGAATGGCGCCGCTACATCATCACTTTGAACTGAAAGGTTGGGAAGAGATAACAATCGTTATTCGTTTTTGGATCATCTCTGGATTATCCGTGGCCCTAGGCCTGGGTCTTTTCTATGCCCAATGGGTGGCGCAATAACCATGGTTTCGAATCTAACTGACAGGAAGTTCCTTATTTTAGGAGCTGGTGTTACTGGAATGTCAGTTGCTCGATCTCTCACCTCACGAGGAAGCTCAGTTACCATCGCAGATGATTTTTCTAGTGATGGAATCAAAACTGATGCTATTAATCTGCAAAACTACGATGCGGTAGTTGTTTCACCCGGATGGAAATTAGACCATCCGTTATTGGCTAAAGTTTTGTCCAGCGATTTAGAAGTTTTAAACGAAGTAGATTTAGCCTGGCAGTTGAAGTTAGAAGTTGCACCACATCAGAAATGGCTGGCAGTAACAGGAACTAACGGTAAAACAACTACTGTCGAGATGCTGGCAAAAATTTTGCAAACAGCAGGCATAAAGGCTAAAGCCTGTGGAAATCTTGGAGAGACCGTAATTAATGCTACTGATCAGGCTGATCCCTATGATTATTTAGTCTTAGAACTTTCAAGCTTTCAATTACATTGGGTAAAGAAGGCACGGTTCCAAAGCTCGGCTATTTTAAATATTGCTCACGATCATATCGACTGGCATTCTAGTTTTGACTTATACGCACTGGCTAAGTTATCGCTTCTAGAAAAAAGTGAGATAGCAGTCCTTAATGCCGATGACGGCGAAGTGGTCTCTCGATCTGCGTCATGGAGAGGTCATAAAGTATTTTTCTCCCTTAATACACCTGGACCTGGTGAGATTGGAGTTGTAGAAGAGTTAATTGTTGATCGCTGCTTCGTCGAAGATCCTATGCAGGCTGAGATGATCTGTGAGATTAGCGATGTTAAACCAACAATTCCTCACAATATTTCAAATGCCATGGCCGCTGCTGCTCTTGCGCGATCAATTGATGTGCCGCACGCGATAATTCAAAAGGCGTTACAAGGATTTACGCCAGGAAGACACCGGATAGAACTAGTCTTAGAAAAAGACTCAATCACTTGGGTTGATGATTCAAAAGCAACAAATCCACACTCAGCTATTGCTTCAATAAATTCACATTTATCTGTTGTTTGGATTGCAGGTGGTTTAGCAAAAGGTGCCGACATGGAGGCAATTGTCCAACGCTGTAAAGGTCGAATGAAGGCCGCAATATTGATTGGCGAAGATTCAGATCTAATCGAGAAGGCCCTACAAAAATTTGCTCCGCAGGTTCCAAGAGTAAAGATCAATACCCCTAGTGGTTATGCAAAGGGTCAAATAGATAATTCGTTGATGGAACAGGTGGTGACTCAAGGATTAGCCTTTGCTACTTCGGGGGATACAGTCCTCTTGGCTCCTGCTTGTGCATCGATGGACCAGTTCGTTTCTTACGCAGATCGAGGAGATCGATTTGCGGCAGCTGTGAAGAAATTGGTGTCACATGCAAACTAAGCGAAGAGAAAACCTTTTTACAAAGCCGGTCAATCTTTATTACATGCTGGTAGGAAGCACATTGCTATTGAGTCTTCTAGGGTTGATTATGGTGTTTTCAGCATCTTCGATCGATTCATTAGACGAGAAAGGTTCGACTTACTCTATTGCAGCTAGGCAGTTGTTCTTTCTGGTTTTTTCAATTCCTTTGGCTTGGGTTCTTTCAAGACTCTCGATCAGACATTGGAAGGCACTTGCTCGTGTAGGGGTCGTACTTTCCGTAATCATGCTTCTATTTGTTCAGTTTTTTGGAAACTCCTCTGGCGGAAACCAAAACTGGCTAAGTCTTGGTTTTGTAGTTATTCAGCCAAGTGAATTTGCTAAGTTCTTAATGATCTTGTGGGCAGGTTATATCTTGGCAAAAAATGAAATAGCGGGCCATATTCACGCCAATGTATTAGCTTTGATAACTCCCGCGTTCTTCTTATGTATAGTTTTAATCTTGGCAGGAAATGACTTAGGAAGCGCCTCTGTCTTTGGATTCATTCTTGTAGGACTTCTCTGGGTTTCAGGCCTAAAGCTTCGAGTATTCGGAGTTGTGCTCAGTGCAGGATTTTTGAGTTTGGCTATTTTAGTTTTGACTTCACCATATAGAGTTCAAAGATTCATCGCTTTTCTTAATCCATTCGCTGAGGATCAATACAAACTCTATGGGTGGCAACCTGCACATAGTCTTTTAGGCCTAGCAAGCGGTGGTTTCTTTGGTGTAGGCCTGGGCGCATCTCGTCAAAAATGGGGAAATCTTTCTCAAGCTCATACCGACTTTATCTTTTCAGTTATTGGAGAAGAGTTGGGTCTGTTTGGCACATTAGCAACGCTGTTTTTAATCAGCATTCTTCTATTCTCAATCTTTAAGATTGCCATGCGAGCACATGACCCAATGGTTAGGTATGTGGCATCGGGAATCGGTTGCTGGATTGGAATTCAAACCGTTCTAAACATTGGATCGGCGATTAGTGTTTTGCCCGTTGTTGGAGTGACTTTGCCTTTACTTTCTTACGGAGGCTCATCATTGATTGCAACATTTATCGCGATTGGTTTCGTACTTGGAGCGGCTCGTCGTGATCCCGTAATCTATAAAGAGTTACAAGCTACGGGCAATAAATGGCTACGGTAGTTTTTGCAGGTGGAGGAACTGCAGGTCACATACAACCGGCCTTAGCAGTCGCGCGAACATGGAAGAAGATGCATCCTGGCGATAAATGTCTGTTTATTGGAACAGCCAAGGGCTTAGAGGTTTCTCTTGTCCCTCAAGCAGGCTTTGAATTAAGGATGATTCCAAAAGTTGCAATCGCAAGACGACCTTCTTTCACATGGCTGAAAATTCCTTTTGATCTATTGTCTTCGATTGCCTCAGCGCGAAAAATACTTTCCGGTTCTGATCTATTAATTGGTTTTGGTGGCTATGTGAGCGCTCCTGCCTATCTTGCTGCGCGCAGTTTAAAGATTCCGATTGTCATCCATGAAGCGAATGCAAAGCCAGGCTGGGCAAACATAGTCGGGGCATTTCTTACTCCGCATTTAGCCGTTGCTCATCCTGTGGCCAAGGGCAGATTTTCATCTGCTTTATTGGCTGGACTTCCATTGCGTTCTGATGTGGCCATTGCATATGAAAATGCAAACAAAGATTGGGCGTTAGCTCGTGCCCAAGCTAAGGCACGGTTAGGAATCGAATCTACAACCCCATTAATTTTTGTCATGGGAGGATCACAAGGTTCAGTTGCAATAAACACTGTCATAGAAAAATGTGTGGATCAATTACATAAACTTGGATACTTCGTTCTACATTCGGTGGGACGCCTAAATAAACTGCCGGCTGCATCTGATGGTTATAAGGCGGTTTTGTATGTAGATCAGATGGCAGATGCTTATTTGGCGGCAGATCTTGTAATTAGTCGCAGTGGCGCAGTCACGTGTAGTGAATTTCGCGCTCTAGGCCGTTACGCTCTTTTTGTGCCTCTGCCAATAGGAAACGGTGAACAGATGGTAAATGCCACTGGACTAGTTAATGCAGGAAGAGCAAAAGTTGTTTCGCAAAAACACTTTACTGTTGATTACGTGAGGGAAAATATCTCACAACTTCTGCGTGAGTCCTCTCAATCATCCGTATCTGGAAGTGGCGAAGATCTACTGGCCGCAGAGAAAATTGCCGCACTCGCAGAATTTGCACTAAAGAAATGAATCCAACACTTCCATCATTAACCGGTAAACGCATTCACTTCATTGGAATTGGTGGAGCTGGAATGAGTGGATTAGCGCGAATCGTTTTGACGCACAACATTACAGTTTCAGGTTCAGATACTAAGGATTCATCAGTTATTTCGGCACTAAAGGCTTTGGGAGCTTCAATTCAGACATCACATGCTTCCGAGAATGTGGATGGTGCAGATTTAGTTGTCTACTCCAATGCAATCTCAGAAAACAACGTAGAGCGAGTTCGGGCTGCTCAACTAAACCTTCAGTCGCTAACAAGGGCTTCTGTTTTATCAATTCTAATGTCGGAGTCCAAAAGCATTGCAGTTGCCGGAACTCACGGCAAAACAACTACTTCATCAATGCTTGCTGTTGCGCTACAAGCATGCTCTGCTGATCCTTCATTTGCCATTGGAGGTAACATCACAGCATCTGGTTCAAATGCGCATAGGGGAACAGGTGAGATTTTCGTTGCAGAGGCAGATGAATCCGATGGCTCCTTTATCGAATACAGACCCTTCGCGGCAATCGTGACCAATATCGAGCATGACCATGTTGATTTCTTTGAAACACCAGAAGCAGTAGATCAAGCATTTGAGGATTTTGCAGCAACGATAAACATGCAAGGTTTTCTTGTTTATTGTGCTGATGATTCTGGAGCAAGAAGATTGGCGTCAAAAGTTTCGGAGTCAGGACCTGAACTTATTTCATACGGCTTGAGTGAAAACGCTGATTTGCACGTTGATCAGATAGAGCTATTGGCGATGGGGTCTAAGGCGCGAGCAATTTGGCACGGAAAGATGATTGGCACAATTGAGCTTCAGGTGCCTGGACAACACAACTTGCTCAATGCCGCAGCGGTACTAGCAACAGGTCTGAAATTAGGAATGCCTGCTGCACAACTTTTAGTTGGTCTGGGAATTTTTAGGGGAACAGGCCGAAGATTTGAATTGAAAGGAACCGTAAACGGAGTGCGCGTCATTGACGATTACGGTCATCATCCAACTGAGATACAAGTGACCCTTGATGCGGCCCGCAGATTCGCAGGTGATGGCCGACTCATTGTCGTTTTCCAGCCACACCGATTTTCGCGCACCCAGGCATTCGCGTCCAGATTTTCAGAAGCTTTAGATAAGGCTGATCGAGCAATTGTTTTGGAGATTTATGCGGCAAGTGAAAAGCCAATTGATGGAGTTACATCAAGATTAATCACATCAAAGATGAGTAAAGGGGAGTACATACCTAACTTTATCGAAGTAACCGATTCTGTAGTTGCTTCCGCCCAGCCGGGAGATGTCATCATGACACTTGGAGCCGGTGATGTGAATTCATTGGCGCCAATCATTATTGACGGCTTACAAAGGCGCTTTGCTTAAATGAAGAAACGTTTTACATTTATAGCTTTACCAATCTTATTACTTGCAGGATCGGCTTACATTTTGGGCTACTCAACTGTCTTTACAGTCAGTAATGTGGAAATAATTGGTATCAAATCAGCGATAAACCCAGGCGTCTCAAAGGGAGAAAAACTAGCCCGAATTCAACCTCGAGTAATTGCAACGAAATTTGAGAATTTGGCGTGGGTAAAAAATGCTGAAGTTTCACGCAATTGGTTCAATGGGAAAGTCACAATTCGAATCATTGAAAGGACGCCGATTGCCATATACAACGGCAAAGCATTCGACATCGAGGGTAAAACATTTGACCTTCAGGGTTCTGGAACTTCTGAACTTGTGCAGATACAGGCTAGTGATACAAAGTCCGCATTGGAGGCCGTAGATTTATTGACAGTTTTAGATTCACAAATTAAGCAATCTCTCCGAACAGTCACGGTCCAAAAGACCGGCTCTCTCGACCTATTGCTTGCCCAGGACTCTGGAACACTAGAAATAAAGTGGGGATTGAACAGTGAAAATGAGTTAAAGACCAGGGTTTATGAAGAGATTATTGCTCTTCCAGAAAACAATCGAGTGACAAGAATCGATCTATCGGCTCCACATGCACCAATAGTGAAGTAGTTTTTTTCTTTCAATTTAGTTTTGCGACACGTTAAACAATTCATGTCGGTATTTGATAAACACCCTTGCGCACTTTAAGTTCACCTCATAGAAAATTAGTGAGCCGTAACTCTCAAGGTGAGGTTTAAGGTTCATAAGGAGGAAGACTCGTGGCTTCACCACAAAATTATTTGGCTGTCATCAAAGTAGTTGGCATTGGTGGCGGTGGAGTTAATGCAGTTAACCGAATGATTGATGTCGGTTTAAAAGGTGTTGAGTTCATTGCAATCAACACTGATGCTCAACATTTGTTAATGAGTGATGCAGATGTAAAACTTGATATTGGTCGCAAAACAACACGCGGACTTGGCGCAGGTATGGATCCTGACAAAGGTCGCGAAGCTGCACTCGATCATGCAGATGACATTGAAGAAATTCTTCGCGGCGCCGATATGGTTTTTGTAACCGCAGGTGAAGGTGGTGGAACTGGAACTGGTGCAGCACCAGTTGTCGCAAAGATTGCACGAGAAATTGGTGCACTTACAATTGGTGTGGTCACTCGTCCATTTTCATTTGAAGCGAAACTGCGTACTGAGCAAGCGGACGCAGGAATTGAAGCATTGCGTTCTGAAGTTGACACATTAATTGTTATTCCTAATGATCGTCTACTTGCAATCTCGGATCGTCAAATAACTTTGGCCGATGCATTTAAGAGTGCTGATCAAGTTCTGCTTTCTGGCGTCCAAGGTATCTCGGAGATAATTACTCAACCTGGTTTAATCAATTTGGATTTTGCAGACGTTAAAGCAGTTATGTCTGGTGCCGGCTCAGCTCTCATGGGTATTGGTTCTGCTCGTGGTGAAAACCGTGCGATGCGTGCAGCCGAACTTGCCATATCTAGTCCATTACTTGAGGCCTCTATAGATGGTGCGATGGGTGTATTGCTTTCTGTATCTGGTGGTTCAGATTTAGGTTTATTTGAAGTAAATGAGGCTTGCGAATTAGTTCAATCTGTCGTTCATCCAAATGCCAAATTTATTTTCGGCACAACAATTGATGATGCTCTAGGCGATGAGATACGAATTACTGTAGTTGCCGCCGGATTTGAGGGAGGCCAGCCAAAGAAGGTTGCTACTCCATCATTTGATGCAGCATCTCTGGCGGGAGTTGCAGACCCAATCTCGGCAAATGATCCTTTGGCCGTGGCACTTGATTTGGACAATGAAATGCCAAAACGTCGCGTGACTTTTGAAGAATTGGTCGCAGAAGATGAGATCGATATTCCTGACTTCATGAAGTAAGGAATATTGCTTTGTCTTATTTCTTTACTGATCGAACTGGAGGTTTTAGTTCGGGCAGTTTTGATTCACTTAATTTTGGTACCCATGTTGGGGATGATCCAGCCTCGGTAAAGGCAAATCGCTCAACATTAATGAACACGCAATTTATGAATCAAGTACATGGCAGTACCGTTGTGGTTGTTTCACAATTGAGCCAGATAGATCCAACATGTGATGCCTTGGTAACGACCAATCCAGATATCTCACTGGCCGTAATGGTTGCAGATTGCATCCCATTACTACTTGTTTCAGACTCTGTTGTGGGCGCCGTACATGTGGGCCGAGCAGGATTAGTAAACAGGATCGCTATCAAAACTCTAGATGTAATGAGACAAAATGGCGCTAAGGATATCCATGCTGTTATGGGCCCTTCAATCTGTGGTAAATGTTACGAGGTACCAATTGCTTTGCAGGAAGAAGTCACCGCAGTTCACCCAGGTTCCTACTCCACAACTAGGCATTCAACTCCAGCCCTAGATCTTCAGGCGGGATTAGTTGCAGAACTACTGGCAGAGAATGTGAGCTTTGAAGCTTCAACGGTGTGCACTATGGAGAATAGTTCATACTTTTCTCATCGTCGTGACAATCCGACTGGACGATTTGCTGGAGTAGTAAAGATATGAACAGAAAAACTGAACTTGAAAACAACCTCAATGACGTGAAGAAGAAAATAGCCACAGCAGCCAAGCACGATGTGACACTTATTGTGGTGACAAAGAGTTTTCCAGTAAGTGATGTTGAGATTCTACGTGAGTTAGGCGTGATGGATTTTGGGGAGAATCGTGATGCCGAGGGCGCAGAAAAATCACAGATTGTTCCTGCAACCTGGCATTTTCAGGGTCAGATTCAAAGCAATAAATTGAAGTCAATTACACAATGGGCAAACGTCATTCACTCTTTAGATGACCTACGACACTTTGAGTTGATAGAAAAATACACAACGCACGCACTTTCAATTTTTCTTCAAGTTTCACTCGATGGTGCTCATCACCGTGGGGGAGCCAAGATCAAGGATCTTTACTCACTTGCCGAGGCAATTGAAAAATCATCTGAACACACTTTGTCAGGAATTATGGCAGTGCCTCCGTTATCGATGCAGACCCACACTGCCTATGCCCAGCTACAGCAAATTCATCAGGATTTTATGAAGGAGTTTCCTGGGGCTTCAGGGCTTTCGGCAGGTATGAGTGGGGACTATGAAATGGCCATTTCATATGGTGCGACACATGTTCGCGTTGGTTCTTCAATACTCGGTTCCCGCTCACCCCAGAGGTAACCTTTTCTCATGTCTAATGCAATCCGCCGTGTGGCAAATTATTTAGGTCTAATGGATGAGCCAGAATTTGATACTGCTCAAGCGCCAGCAAAACCAAGTGGTGATGTGCGTATCAAAAGTAGGGAGCTTCGTCCGGTTTCAACTGTTCGTAGTGCAGATGTAGTTAATGCTGCGCCACAGTTGGATCTGCCAGTGTTAGATCGCATCATCACATTGCATCCTCGCTATTACAACGAAGCACGAACAATTGGTGAGCACTACCGTGAAGGCAATCCTGTCATTATTAATTTGACGGAAATGGATGAGTCAGAGCACAAGAGACTCGTAGATTTTGCAAGCGGACTTGCATTTGGATTACACGGAACAATTGAGAGAGTGACAAAGAAGGTTTTCCTTCTTTCTCCTGCAAATGTTTCAGTGAGCAGTGAAGACAAATCAGCTGCGGCACAAGCAAGTTTTTTTAATCAGAGCTGATCATGTTGAGCGTGGGCTCACTGCTAGCCAACATATTGCAGTTTTTTCTCATTGCCTTATTGGGTCGTCTGATTTTTGACTATGTTCAGATGTTTTCTAAAACATGGCGCCCTCGTGGGCCAATTCTTTATTTAGTAGAAGCAATTTATACGATCACAGATAAACCAATGCAGTTTGTTGGTCGGTTCGTACCACCACTTCGACTCGGAGCAATAAGTCTGGATATGAGTTTTATCGTTCTCTTCTTTGGAACCCAACTCTTAATTGGATTAGTTAGACAACTTTAGTTTTTGTTAAAACTACCTCTAATCCTATTTCCATATCAGTGACTGCAAGTGTTGAATCGTGCACCATGGTTACCGCTAGTACTTCAGTTTCAATTCGGCGTTGATCACTTCCGATTGCCTCCGCGATCTCAGGAACTCCATTCCAAGAGACTTCAATTCGGTCTGAAATATCAAATCCGTCACTCTTTCGTCTTTCTTGAATAAAACGAATGACCTCACGAACATTTCCAGCCAAAATTAATGCCGGAGTCAGCTCAAGATCAAGTGCCACACTTTCACCATCATGAGAGGACACACTCCACCCCGATTTTGGTACTTCGGTGATCACGAGATCTTCAAGAGTAATTGTCCATTCGGCAACTGATGTTGATCCTTGCTTGCGAAGTAGTTTTACGAGTTCAGTTGGATCGACTTTAGAAATTGCTTTTGCAATCTCCTGAACCGCTCCACCAAATTTTGCACCGAGAGTTTTGAAGTTAGCTTTCACGCTGACATCGACTAAGTCTCCGTCGGCATTGGCAATATCTTCAAGTTCGATCACGTTTAATTCATCTGCAATTTGCTCGCGCATCTGCTCTGGCAGATCAGACCAACCCTTTGCAGCGATTAATGCTCGACCCAATGGCTGTCGAATTTTTACACCAGATTCAGCTCGGGTTGCACGGCCAAGTTCGACAATACGTCGAGTGAGTTCGACTTGCGAGCCTAGTTCACGGTTAATGTACTTTTCATTAGAGACGGGAAAATCTGAAAGGTGAACTGACATCGGCGCCGAAGGATCTGTTGGTCTAACAAGTTCTTGCCAGACATGCTCGGTGATAAAAGGTACAAGAGGTGAGAGAAGTTGCGTGAGAGTAATCAAACATTCATGCAATGTACCTAAAGCTGCGACATCCCCATCCCAAAAACGTCGACGAGATCGACGTACATACCAGTTGGAGAGATCATCAATGAATTTAGCCAATTCTCGTCCGGCAACTTGTGAATCAAATGACTCCAGCGCGCTATCAACTTTTGCGATCAAAAGATTGAGTTCAGAGATTATCCATTTGTCCATTAGCGGGCGATCGGCCACTGGAGGAGTTTGCGAAAGTTCAAAATTAGAAGCTTTTGCATATAACGCATGGAAAGAAACAGTGTTCCAATATGTCAACAAAGTTTTACGGACAACTTCATTCAAATTTTCATGACCAACGCGCCTGGCAGACCATGGTGAACCGGCTGCCAACATGTACCAACGAACAGCATCTGCGCCATGTTGATCCATCAACGCCATAGGTTCTAGAACGTTTCCTAGGTGCTTACTCATTTTGCGACCGTCTTTATCTAAGATGTGGCCAAGGCACAAAACAGTTTTATATGATGATTGATCAAAAACCAACGTTCCAATAGTCATGAGGGTGTAAAACCAGCCACGCGTTTGATCGATTGCTTCACAGATAAAGTCAGCAGGGTATGAGGCTTTGAACTTTTCAACTGAGCCTTCCTTGTGCGGATATCCCCATTGAGCAAAAGGCATGGCTCCTGAGTCATACCAACAATCGATCACTTCTGGAACTCGAACCATCGTTGAATCACAACTGCTGCAAGCAAATGTAATGTCATCTACAAAAGGTCTATGTGGGTCTAAGTTAGAAAGTTCTTTGCCAGCTAACTGACCTAGCTCTTTGAGTGAATCGACACAGATTTCATGCTTATTTTCACAACGCCAGATTGGTAGCGGCGTTCCCCAATAGCGATTTCTAGATAGTGCCCAATCGATGTTGTTGTTTAGCCAATCACCATATCGACCTTCTTTAATTGTTTCAGGATGCCAATTAGTTGCTGCATTTTCTCTAAGAAGTGCATCTTTTATTGAAGTAGTTCGGATATACCAAGATGGTTGGGCGTAATACATCAATGCCGTGTGACAGCGCCAGCAGTGCGGATAGGAGTGTTCATATTGCTGGTGCTTATAAAGGGCGCCCTTTGCCTTGAGCTCTTTTACTAATGGCTTATCTGCATCCTTAAAGAAAAGTCCACCCACTACGGCAATCTCTTTGTGGAAAGTTCCATCGGGTGCTATTGGATTTACTACAGGCAATCCATAGATTCTGCATACTGCTAGATCGTCAGCACCAAAGGCAGGGGATTGATGGACTAATCCAGTTCCATCCTCTGTCGTGACATATGTTGCAAGGACTATGTAATGAGCTTCCGGAATTTCTACATAATCAAATGGTCTTTGGTAGGTAGTTTTCTCAAGCTCTTTTCCTAGAAGCGTTTGAAGTATTTTCTTCTCACCCTTCACGCTTTCCATTAGCGCCTTTGCGACAACAAGTACTTCATCTTCTTGCTCTTCTACCTGTACGTTGAGGACCACGTACTCAACTTCTGGGTGAACTGCGATGGCAGTATTTGAAACCAAAGTCCATGGAGTTGTAGTCCACACAAGAAAGCTTGCATTCAAATCTTTTAGCGGACCAGAAGTCACAGGGAAGCGAACAAAAACAGATGGATCTGTAACGGTCTCATATCCCTGCGCTAATTCGTGATCTGAAAGACCAGTCCCACAACGCGGACAATATGGAGCGACACGATGATCTTGTACGAGTAAACCCTTTTTCCAAATTTCTTTGAGCGACCACCATACTGATTCAACATATTCAGGTGACATCGTCCAATAAGCTTTATCAAAATCCACCCAGAAACCCATGCGGTCTGTCATATCTGTAAATGCACTTACATGGCGTTGCACCGATTCACGGCACTTGTCATTAAATTGTGAGATTCCAAATTTTTCGATGTCACCTTTGCCGGTAAACCCAAGTTCTTTTTCTACCGCGATTTCAACTGGTAAACCGTGACAGTCCCAACCAGCCTTACGTTCAACGTACTTGCCCTTCATCGTATGAAAGCGAGGGAAAACATCTTTAAACACTCGAGCTTCAATATGGTGTGTTCCAGGCATTCCATTTGCCGTCGGTGGTCCTTCATAAAAAGTCCACGTCGGTCCATCTTCACGAGAGTTAACGGTTTTTTCGAAGATTGAGTTTTCACGCCAGAATTTGAGAATGCCATGTTCGACGGCAGGTAGATCCACCGCTGCAGAAATCTGACGAAATGACATTAAAAAACCCCCAGAGAAAATAATCTGGAGGGACGAAATCTGCCTATGCAGTTTTCGCGGTACCACCCACCTTGTGCTTACACCGTAATGCAATCACCACTTTAGTTCTCACTTGCTGGTTCTAGATGGCCAATCGACCACTTCTTCCAGCAGGCTCGTGAGGTGATAGCCCCGTCAATGCCATATATGTGAGGAGATCAGTCTAGATGATGAGGCAAGAATAAATTGCAACGTGGCGAAATTGGCAACACAGGGCTAATCGGCATAGGGTTCG
>WLED01000079.1 GCA_009704445.1 Actinomycetota bacterium | reverse complement strand
GTCGAAGAGTCGTGTGGAGAAACTTCGGGACTGAGAAAGCGTTAATCACACAACGCCCGTAGAAGCCCTGTTTTTGCACCGAAGGACCCGGGTTCGATTCCCGGCACCTCCACTACAGTTCCAAACCAAACGCTTTATTTATCTTTTCGTATTTTCCTAATTAAAGAACCTACGACAAAAGTTTGCGGGAAAAATTCTCGCCGCAACGCAATATATGAAGTCACTATGGCAAATAATCCTGTCGCGCGCGGAACAAGTGGTAGTCCGCTGATAGTCAAAAACTGAAATCCTGTTGTAAAGGCAAGAATCACAAGGACAATCAGAATTAGCCTGCGAAGAAGGTTTAAAACCTTGAATACACCTTCATTTTTTGACTCTAATTTCTGAGTCAATTTTTTGGCCGATAGTAAAATTGCAACTGGGCCAGCAAAAAGAGCAACAGAAAAAAGTATGAGAATGATTATTGCTAATGATTCCACTATGGCCCTTTCTGCTTACTTGTAAGTGAAGCAGAGAACAACATTAATTGTCTAGAGGTGAGAAAAACTCAATGCTTAGATTCAAGAATCCTTTAAAATCTTTACCGGATTTTTTAACTAGCCCTCTTGCATATCTGTTGGTGCCCCGTGAACATCGAGTACATCTCCACCTAGCTTTGAACCCTCACCACTTCGATTAAGGGGAGCTTTTGGCTTGGCATCTTCTTTATAGATCGCAGGAATTGAACCCAGTAAGCCTTTTTGGAAATCTTCAAATGCTTGAAGAACTTCTCTTTTTGTATTCATTACAAAGGGCCCCATCCAAGCAACGGGCTCTTTGATTGGTGCCCCACCAAGAATAAATAGCTCTAACTCAGGAGAGCGTGCTTCTTGTTGATTTGCAGCACGAACAACTATTGAGTCTCCATCTCCAAAGACTGCAAGTTGTCCTGCTTGAACAGGACGCTGCTCATCTCCAACAAAACCAAATCCTGACATCGTGTAAACAAGTGCGTTGTAATCTTTGCGCCAAGGCAATCGAAGTTCTGCTCCAGGTGCAATGCTCGCGTGTAATAAAGTAATAGGCGTCTGTGTTGAACCTGGTCCAAAGTGACCTGCAACTTCTCCAGCAATTACGCGCAAGAGCGATCCACCATCAGTTGAAGTCAAAAGTGCAACATCTTTAGCGCGAACATCTTGGTAGGCAGGTGGAGACCATTTCTTTGCCGCTGGAAGATTTACCCACAGTTGAAAACCATGAAACAAACCACCGGACATTACTAAGTGCTCAGGTGGAGTTTCGATGTGCAAAATTCCAGCACCTGCAGTCATCCATTGTGTATCACCATCAGAAATAGTTCCGCCGCCGCCATTGTTATCTTGGTGATCAAAAATTCCATCAATTATGTATGTAACTGTTTCAAAACCGCGGTGCGGATGCCATGGAGTTCCCTTTGGTTCACCTGGTGCATATTCAACTTCACCCATTTCATCTAAGTGAATGAATGGATCTAGATCTGCGAGATCAATACCTGCAAATGCACGGCGTACGGGAAAGCCTTCACCTTCAAAACCTTGAGGAGCTGTTGTAATACTTCTAACTGTGCGCGCCTTAGAACCAGGTAATTCTTGAACCCGAGGAAGAATTGTTATGTCACTTACGGAAACTGCTGGCACTTTTGGCTCCTTTGCTCACATCCAAACTTTAATTGAAAGTTCAACTACATGCAACTTTTAAGCCACCACGCTGATTTCAGTAGTTTTAGAGTGCCTTTAAGGCTGACACAACTTTGGTCAATGAGCTCTTTGCATCGCCAAACAGAAGCATAGTTTTTGGATCGTAGAGCAGTTCATTTTCAATTCCTGCAAAGCCAGGGCGCATAGAGCGCTTTAGGAAAATAATGTTTGCTGCATTACTGACTTCAAGAATCGGCATTCCGTAGATTGGGCAACCTGGCGTTGTTTTAGCCGCTGGATTAACAACGTCGTTTGCACCAATAACTATTGCAACATCGGTCTGACCAAATGTTGGATTAACTTCATCCATTTCTACTAATTGATCATAAGGAACATTCGCCTCTGCAAGTAGAACATTCATATGTCCTGGCATGCGTCCAGCCACAGGATGAATTCCATAAGCAACATCAATACCCTTTGAAATCATGAGATCTGCTAATTCACGAACGGTGTGCTGTGCCTGGGCTACTGCAAGACCAAATCCAGGAACGATTACAACTCGTCGTGCATAGTTGAGCAAAATTGCAACGTCATCAGGTGAACCAGAACGCACAGGTCGATCATCAGCGACTCCAGAAGAATCTTGCTGCTTTGCAGTAAAGGCACCAAATAAAGTTCCAAACAATGATCGACCCATTGCATCGGCCATTAATCGAGTCAAGATTGTGCCTGATGCACCGACTAATGTTCCAGCGATAATCAACAGTACTGAATCTAAGACATAACCACTTGCAGCAACTGTCAGTCCTGTAAATGCGTTAAGAAGTGAGATGACAATTGGAACATCTGCGCCACCTACTGGTAAAACAAACAAAACACCGAATAACAACGATAAAGCCGCAAGAATAAGTAATGGAGTGGTTCCAAGTGCCGAAACGACCCAACCGCCTACACCGATGACCGATAACAGCGTTGCTGCAATTACAAAGCGTCCAGCTGGGAAAATCACTGGGCGCGTAGTCATGAGTTCTTGAAGCTTCATAAAGGTAATGATTGAACCACTGAAAGATACACATCCAACAATTACTGTAAAGACAGTGAATACAACCTGAGCAGTTGTTGCCTCTAAACCTAAATTCAGATACTCAACGATTGCAACTAATGCCGCCGCGCCACCACCGACTCCGTTAAAGAGTGCCACCAACTGTGGCATCTGCGTCATCTGAACTCTGCGCGCAGCAGGTACTCCAATGATTAAGCCAACTGCAATTGCCCCAAGAATCCAGCCAAGATTATTAAGTGGCAATGATGACTCTGCTTTGCCGGAAACACTTGGGCTTGCGTAGAAAAAGACCACGACTGTTGCCAAGCCTGCACCAAAGGCACCAATCAAATTTCCTTTACGAGCAGTCTTTGGATGTGAGAGCCCTTTGAGTGCCAGAATAAAGGCAATACCTGCTGCTAAACCAATTAGATCGTAAAGGGTGCGGCTCATTTTTTCTGCCCCTTAAACATTTCAAGCATCCGATCAGTAACAACAAAACCACCAACCATATTTATTGTTGCTAATACAATCGCAGCAAGTGAAAGCCCTAACTCCAAATTGGTTTCACTGTGATCAGCCACAATGATTGCACCAACCAAAATAACACCGTGAATTGCATTAGCACCTGACATCAATGGAGTATGAAGAGTCGATGACACTTTAGAGACGACTTCAAATCCTACGAACACTGACAAAACAAAGATCGAAAGAATTGCCATGGCATCCATTACTGTGCTCCTCTTCGTGTGCCAGCGTGTGTTACAACAGAGCCATCAATAATTTCGTCATCAAAATCAAGATTAAATGAGGCCTTTACTCCATCTTTTTCTGCCACCGTAAAGAGTGTCAGTAGATTGACAACATTTCGTGAGTACAAAAACGATGCATGGAATGGAAGTTGGCTTGGAACATCTTTTCCACCCCAAATGCGCACACCACCAGATGTTTCAATAATTTCTCCAGGCTTTGAGCCTTCAACATTGCCACCAGTCTCAGCTGCCAAGTCCACAATTATTGTGCCCGGCGCCATCGAATCAACCATTTCTTTAGTCATTAATCGAGGTGCTTGTCGACCAGGAACAGCAGCAGTTGTAATAACTATGTGCGACTTTGCAATGAAGGGAGTCAGAAGTTCACGTTGCTTTGCAGCTCGATCTTCACTCATTTCACGGGCGTATCCACCAGCACCTTCGATTGCTTCAAGTTCTAGTTCAATAAACGTTGCGCCCATAGAACGAACTTCATCTGCAGAAGCTGGTCGAACATCGTAGGCGGAAACAACTGCTCCTAATCGACGAGAGGTCGCAATTGCTTGCAAACCAGCTACACCTGCACCCAGAACTAAAACCTGTGCAGGAGTTACTGTTCCGGCTGCAGTCATGAGCATTGGAGCAAAGCGAGGAGAAAGTTCTGCTCCAACAATCGCTGCTCGATAACCTGCGCAAAGTGCTTGCGAAGTCAGAGCATCCATTGACTGTGCGCGCGAAATTCTGGGAACTAATTCAAGAGAAAATGCTGTCACGCCGGCCTTTGTTGCTGCTTCTATGGAGTCG
>WLED01000078.1 GCA_009704445.1 Actinomycetota bacterium | reverse complement strand
TTTGAGGTCGTGCAGGGTCCAAAGGGTCCTCAGGCTGATGCAGTAAACCCTGCCTAATCAACACTAACTATTAAAAAACCCCGCCGGGTAACTGGCGGGGTTTTTTATTGCTTACTTCTTTGGTTCAGGTGGAATCTCTCCAACTTTTAACTTGCGAGCATTAACTTCTTTTGCAGGGGATAAATCTTTCCCCTCTTTCCATGCATTTAAATACTTCCACGGCAAAACCTCACCGCGGCGAACCCACCAAATATCTGCAGGTGTTGGCCATGAAATTCCAAAATGTAAATGAGGAGCTGTTCCTCGCGCACTTCCTGAAGATCCAATAGAACCTAATGTTTGCCCTGCTTTAACGGCCAAGCCAGGCACAATGTTTGAAGGAATAGAACGAAGGTGTGACCCGTAATATCGAACACCATCTACACCAATCAGTGAGACAGATCGGCCCCCACGAGTGATTCCCAAATTCACTCTTCCGCTCCAAGTATCTACCCGGCTAACTTCATCGATAACGCCATCTATGGGGGCAACAAACTTGCAGCCAGCCTTTGCCAAAATATCTGAGGCAGCATAGTCATGATGTGCACGAGCAAAATTTACTTCGCATCCCGTGACAGGAAATTGATAAATCGGGGCTGCATGCGCAGGGGTAAAAATGGGAAACGACAAAAGCAAAACCAATGAACCAATTAGAGTTTTTCGCACTCTCAAAGAATAACTGTTTGGTGTTTTTTCTCGATCAATACACCGTTTCAACACACAGATTGAGGCTGTCATCTTGATCTCATTTAACCGGCAGATGCAACTGTCTTGTACACTCACTCTTGCACGAGGCGGTAGCTCAGTTGGTTAGAGCCCCAAACTCATAATTTGGTCGTCGTCGGTTCGAGCCCGACCCGCCTCACAGATTTAATTACGCTTTAAGGCATTGTGTATTTTGGTGCTGAAGAATCCTATTTTTTGATTGAGTGGTACCCCCAGCACAATCGATGATTTCACATAGGTCAATCACTCTGTTTGCCGTAGCGTCACAGTATGAGCGATCGAGTTTTAATAGTTATGGATGATTCTTTTGAATTATCTAGTGTCGCCTCTGCCCTTAAGTTACATGGTGTAAATGTTGTAGGTGAAGTTGCAAAAGCATCTAGTGCGATAGCAGTTCAAAACACTCTACATCCCAATATTCTCTTGATAGATATGCACTATTCGGATGAGAATTCCATAGCAATTGCGCAAGAGCTTCGCACAAAAGATCCTGAGATTGGAATTGTTATTCTTGTCCCTTGCGCCGACTTGAGATTACTAGGGCAGGTTCACGCAGATATTCCAGGTGGTTCTATGTTGGTGTTAAAGAATTCCGTAACTTCAATCGCATCCCTATGTGATGTGTTGAGCAAATCTCGACAAGTTCAAAAAGGATCACTGCCTGTCTGGATAAATGGCAACCTAGAACTAAGCAGCAAAGTCTCTGAATCAATAATGTCCAAACTCACAAATATTCAAATTGAAACCCTGCGCTTGGTTGCAGATGGCTTAACAAATTCTGAGATTGGGCGTATTCGATTCGTCAGTGAAAAAGCGGTCGAACAAATAGTCTCTCGAATCTCACAGGTTTTAAATGTGCAGCCAGATAGAACAAAAAATATGCGCGTTCAGTTAGTGCGCCAATACTTTAAATGGATAGGCGCGCCCATTCAATAACAGTACTAACCTCTATGTGAGCACGTGTAATGTTGGGTGCTATGGAGCTTTCACAGATTCGTTCTCAATGGAATCAGGTTCTTGATGCTCTAGAGGCAAAGAATCGAATTGCATGGTTGGCATATTTTGATGCCAGATTAAGCTCCTATGAAAATGGCGTCTTGACGTTAGATTTTTCAGATAGTCGCAAATTCGCAACATCGCATGAGTACCAAGAGACAAGGCCTAATTTAAAGTCTGATCTCCTCTCTGCTATCGAAGATGTTCTCAAGATCAAAGTGGAGTTAATTGAAAAATGAGAATCAAATCATTCATCATTACCTGCGCTATTGTTTTTAGCGTATTTGTTAGCCCAACATCTTCTGCAGCCACATCCGAGCTTTCTATGACAGTTAAGCAAACACCTAATGCTGTTGAGCCCCGAGTAACTCTTTATGGAACTCTAAAGCCGATCAAATCTGGTGCAACGGTTTCTATTGAGATTGAAAAGAATGGGGCCTGGAACCCAACCAAACTATCAACTCAAGTGACAAGAGCTGGTACTTGGAAAGTTGTAAAGCCTGCAACCGTTTTTGAATCAAAGGTGCGATATCGCGCCGTTGCTTTAATCAACAAAAAAACTGTGCTCTCGCCGATGCGCAGTATTGCACTTGAAAAATTAGATGAATCAGCAGTCTCAGACCCGGCGCTGTTTATTGATTTAGTGGGCCCAGGCGGTCGAATACATGGGGCCGATGTGAGTAGATGGCAACACCCCAATGATGCAAAAATTGATTTTGTAAAGATGTATGAAAATGGCCTTCGATTTGTTTTTATCAAAGCTTCTGATACTACTGAAAAAGGAGATGCTCTTGCATTGAAGTATGCAGCTATGGATCATCACGCAGCACAAGCGGCCGGAATCTATACAGGTTTTTATCACTATGCATATTTGCCAGATGTAACAGATGAAGAAGACATTAAACGAGATGCGCTGGCACAGGCCCAAAAGGTTGTGTGGCGATTGGCTTCTCTGGGTGGTTATGGAGAAAAGGATTTGCCATATGCATTAGATCTTGAAAACAAGTGCGTTCGCTATTCATCAAATGGAACGTGTTTGAAGAATGCAACCCGAACAGCTGTGACTTTGTGGGCAACAACTTTCTTGGCATCACTTAAGGAAAAAACTGGTAAAACTCCTATTTTGTATTCATATGCTAATTTTCTTGAAGGATCAATGATTCGAACTAAGGAGTTAACCCAATATCCATTGTGGTTAGCCCACTATGGAATTGATCCAGCAAAACCAGGTAATAAGCCTGGAGTCAAAGAGGGTGGATGTTTTGTGCATTCTTGGACAAGTAAAAACTGTGATTCGCAGTGGACTCTTTGGCAGTATTCATCATGTGGAATCGCACCAAAGTATGGAGTTCCCGGTAACCGTCTTGATTTAAATGTTTTTGGGGGAACTCAAAAATCGTTTTTGGAATTGATTAAGGGAATCTGGACACCTGCACTTGATGACTTGATGCCAAAGCAAGAGCCATCAACGATGTTGTTAACGTCCCAAAGCGCAACCACAACAGATAAAGCAGTTACTTTTAAAGTAAATGTAACGCGCCCAACTTCCTTGCCGGTTGTGACAGGAAGTGTGAAATTAGTTTTTGATGCGGTATCAAAGCCAACACCATTACCTTCGCAAAGACTTGTTCGAGAAACAAGTGGTGTCTGGTCACTAACTGTTAGAGGTCTACCGGCAGGCAATTTTTCCGGCAAACTTTTATATGAAGATGTATCGGGCACGCACGCAGATGCAACTGTTCCTGTTAACTTTGTTCTTGCCCAAGGGCCAGAACCAACTCCTTCACCAACACCTACTCCATCTCCCACCAAAAAGCCTGTGACCGATAGCTGCAAGGGACAGATAAGAAACTAGCGCCAGGGGTGAACCCAGGTTCTACTCATAAAAGGTAGAGTGCTCTCATTATGGCTGAGCAGAAAAAACTAACCGGTGGTGTGGTCAGAAGTGACTGCGAATTAGCCGATGGTAGAACGATTCGCTATTACGACACCGCATCGCAAGTTCGCAATTCAAGCGATAAGCGCGAATCTGAATCACAGCCAGCAATCGGTGAACTTCGACTTGATCCACTTGTAAATGAGTGGGTTGTTATGGCAGCTCATCGACAGGGTCGAGTTTTCTTACCTCCAAAAGAACTATGCCCTCTTTGCCCATCAAAACCTGAGAGTCTGACTGAAATTCCTGAGCAAGATTTCGAAGTTGTTGTCTTTGATAACCGATCACCTTCACTTCGACCACCAGTTGGAGACTGGGCGCTACCTGATGTTGTTGGTCCAGACACAGATTTAGGAACTGCCGCCGGTAAATGTGAGGTTGTCTGTTTCACCCCAAGCCATGGTGATTCATTTAAGGATCTTTCACCTGCGCGAGTGCGCACTCTTTTAGAGGCATGGATAGATAGAACAGCAGAGCTTTCTAAAGAGAGTTTCATCCAACACATTGCAGCATTTGAAAACCGCGGCGAAGAAGTGGGTGTGACCTTGTCTCATCCACATGGACAAATTTATGCATATTCTTATATTCCGCCTAAGGTAGAAAAGATGCTGACCGT
>WLED01000077.1 GCA_009704445.1 Actinomycetota bacterium | reverse complement strand
TTAAAACCAACGTACGCGACATGACTGCTCCTGATCTAGCGCGTGGCTCGCGCCGATTGGTTTATCTTGCACCAAAACACCCGAGCACGCATGCATTTAATCGCAGTATTTTGGTAAATGTTTGGATAAAGTCTCGTCATTATGAATGACTCCTTGCGTGGCTTCCTCGAATGGATGGCCGGGACTCCCCTTCGAATCCTGATCATCCTTGTATCGGCCGGATTGGCCCAAGCCTTTGGCTCCCGAACAATTACGCGAGCAATGAACAAACTTGCCGCCGCCGATTTAGTACCAGGGCCTCGCAACATTGTTGCTCGCCAAAAAGAACGAGCAAGCACTATTGGTGGAGTTCTTTCTGCAACATTAAAAGTTGCCATCTGGATTATTGCGATTGCAATGGCCCTTGGCGAATTTGGATTTGATTTAGGACCACTAATTGCATCAGCTGGTGTTGTTGGAGTTGCACTGGGCCTTGGAGCACAGACTCTGGTTCGAGATGTTTTGTCTGGAATCTTTATGCTGATTGAAGATCAATATGGTGTTGGTGACACAGTTGATGTTCTAGAAGTTCAAGGAATCGTCGAAAAAGTTGGCCTGCGAGTAACTACCGTTAGAGATTCTTCAGGCACGCTTTGGTATCTGCGTAACGGCGAAATCCTAAAGGTTGGAAATCAATCTCAATCTGGTTGATTAACCATGGCATCTGCTGCCATCTCTAAGTAGTCCCACAGTTGTTCTTTTAACTCTTCATTAATTTCAACCCCATCTACAGCAGTTTTCATTGCTCGCAACCATGCTTCCCTTGCTGCAGTATCGATTGAAAATTGGCTATGTCGCATTCGAAGTCGTGGGTGGCCCCGATTTTCTTGATACGTAGTTGGCCCGCCCCAATACTGGGCAAGAAACCACTGCAATCTCTGCGCAGCGCCCTTCATATCTTCATCTGGATACATAGGCCGCAATATTGGATCAGTAGCAACAACTGCATAAAACTGCGACGTTAAGTCTGCAAAGAATTCATCGCCGCCAACTTGTTCGTAAAAGCTACTCATCTTTGCTCATCACCATACTTATGACGCAGATTTGCGTGAGGCCCGGTTCATTGTGATCGAATACATGGCAAGAATTGAAATAGGAATGGATGAGAGAAAACAGAGCCATCCATAACTAAGCGTTCCGATAATGACGCCAGCTAGCGCTCCTCCACCTGCGCCAGATAAATTCATTACTAAATCACTGGCACCCTGTGAAGATGCACGGGTTTGTGAATCAACGGTTTCAGACAAATAAGCAGAGCCAGCAATTAGTGTGCAAGACCAACCTAGGCCCAATAGAAACAGCCCAATGCCTAAAGTAATTGCATCATCGGCCTTAGCAGTACCTGCGATGAGGGATGCAGCTAGCAGAATTATGAATCCAATTTGAATTACTCGTACTCGCCCGATGCGATCGCTAAGCGCTCCGACAACAGGTGAAAATACATACATTCCAAGTACGTGAACACTGATGACTAATCCAATTATAGAAAGCGTCACATCAACGTGGGTCATGTGTACTGGTGTCATCACCATTACCGAGACCATGGCGACATGGCCAAATGCTATGGAGAGAATTGCAAACAGAGCCTTGGGATTTCGGCGAATGTGCGCCAGCGCGGCTTTTGTTGATTTCTTTTTTGACTCTACTGAGTCATTTCTGTGAGCGACTAAATATGGATCGGGTTTTAAGAAAATAAGAATGACTAATGATGCTAAAGCCAAAGTAGTCATAGAAACTAGATAAGGCCCAACTAATCTGGGTAATCCAAATGCTTCTGCAATGTTGCCAGAAGGTTGCATCAAGTTAGGGCCAGATACTGCGCCAATTGTTGATCCCCAAACAACAAATGAGAGTTGCTTTGCACGAGTTGAATCTGTCGCAAGATCAATTGCTGCAAAGCGTGCTTGATATCCGGCAGCAGATGCAGAACCAACTAAGAATGCGCCCATCAAAAGAAGTACAACGTTATTGAGTGCTCCTCCAGTAATTGCAATAACTGAACCAATGGCACCTGTTGTGTAGCCAGTAGATAGTGCTAAACGTCGACCACCTTTTGCAGTCAACCTGGCCAATGGCAGCGCCATAGCTGCAGCCCCTAAAACCGCACTAGTGCCGGCCAAACCTGCCAGAGTTTCAGAATCTGTAATTGATGCAACTAATAAAGATCCTGCAGCAATTGTTCCGGCGATACCAACGCCATTTAAAACCTGAGAAAGAGCAAGTGTCTTTACAACTTTGCGTTGAATTTCGGATTCACTTGCTTCTAGGTGAGGCATTAGTAAATCCTACTGCTAGCAGCATGATTTCTTACTTACCGCGTTGGCTGTAGGTCCTTACGCGCCGCTGATACTACTTCTCTAGATATTGAGTCAGGAATGTGCGCTCGTTGTCGGTGAGTGGTCGTGATTTCTTGGTCTCTAAAGAAACGGCAACTTGAACACTCTTTACTCGAGCAACTAGAACGCCCTTATCAAAGATCTCGCATGTCATTACAAATGATGAGTTACTAATTGAATCAACCCAAAGGACTACATCAACAAAATGTCCACCAACATAGATGGGTGCGATGAAATCTACTTCTGCTCGAGCAACAACCATCGCAATAATTGATGGTGGCTCATCTTTTCCATCAAACTGGACAGTAGACCATTGAAAACGCGCCTCCTGGGCATAGACCAAATACTTAGCGTTGTTTACGTGGCCAAATGCATCTACATCATCCCAGCGGACAAACTGCTTACATTCATACTTCATTTTCTGTTCAACTTTCTATGTTCAATGACTAACGGGTTAGTTTTCTATATGTCATGCGATGTGGACGAGATGCTTCGGCGCCCAATCGATCAATCTTATTTGCTTCATAACTTTCGAAGTTTCCTTCAAACCAGAACCACTTTGCATCTCCTTCGTAGGCCAAGATGTGAGTTGCTACACGATCCAGGAACCAACGATCGTGAGAGATTACAACGGCGCAGCCAGGAAACTCCAACAATGCATTTTCAAGTGAACCTAAGGTTTCAACATCAAGGTCATTTGTTGGCTCATCGAGAAGTAACAGGTTTCCTCCTTGTTTTAAAGTAAGAGCCAAGTTCAAACGGTTGCGCTCTCCGCCAGATAAAATTCCGGCAGCTTTTTGTTGATCCGGGCCTTTAAAACCAAAACAAGAAACATATGCTCGAGAAGGCATCTCTACTTGGCCAACTTTGATAAAGTCTTGGCCATCAGAGACAACTTCCCACAAAGATTTCTTAGGATCGATTCCCCCACGGCTCTGATCCACATATGAGATCTTTACTGTTTCACCGATCTTTACTGTTCCAGAATCTGGTTGTTCCATCCCCATCAAAGTTTTAAACAAAGTCGTTTTACCGGCGCCGTTTGGACCAATGATTCCAACGATTCCGTTGCGCGGCAAAGTAAAGGACAAGTCATCAATTAAAACGCGATCGCCAAAGCCTTTAGTTAAATTATTGACTTCGATAACAACATTTCCAAGACGCGGTCCAGGTGGAATTTGAATCTCTTCAAAGTCTAGTTTGCGAAGTTTGTCTGCCTCTGATGCCATCTCTTCATAGCGGGCAAGACGGGCCTTAGATTTTGCTTGACGGCCCTTTGCATTTTGACGGACCCACTCAAGCTCTTCGGACAAACGCTTTGCACGCTTTGCATCTTTTTGCCCCTCAACTTTGAGACGGGCAGCTTTTGTTTCAAGATATGTTGTGTAGTTACCTTCATATGGATATGCGCGACCTCGGTCTAACTCCAAAATCCACTGCGCGACGTTGTCCAAGAAATATCTATCGTGAGTGATTGCCACAACGGCGCCTACATATTTATTAAGGTGCTGTTCTAGCCACAAAACAGATTCTGCGTCCAAGTGGTTTGTTGGCTCATCAAGTAGCAACAAATCTGGGGCCTGAAGAAGAAGTTTGCACAGTGCAACGCGGCGCTTTTCACCACCGGATAAAACAGAGACATCAGCATCTGCCGGTGGGCAACGAAGTGCATCCATTGCCTGCTCTAGCTGTGAATCAAGTTCCCATGCATTGCGATGATCTAACTGTTCTTGTAGCTCGCCCATTTCGGCCAACAACTTGTCATAGTCAGCATCTGGATTTGCCATCTCTGCACTGATCTCATCAAAGCGTGCAAGCATTGCAACAGTTTCTGCAACACCTTCTTTGACGTTATCAATTACATTTTTTGATTCATTAAGAACTGGCTCCTGCATCAAAATTCCAACTGTGTAGCCAGGAGTTAAATACGCCTCACCATTTGATGGTTGCTGTAATCCAGCCATGATCTGCAAAACTGTTGACTTACCCGCACCGTTGGGACCAACCACACCAATCTTGGCGCCGGGATAAAACATAATCGTGACGTCATCAAGGATGACCTTGTCACCGTGCGCTTTACGCGC
>WLED01000076.1 GCA_009704445.1 Actinomycetota bacterium | reverse complement strand
GCAGCACTAGCCAGAGACACCGCTTATCTTGCACATCACAGTTTTTCACTCGTGAAAATTCGTGCTTTTGATCTCTTTCCAATGACACATCACATCGAATGTGTTGCCCTCTATGCTCAGACTGATGTATCTTGAGCGCCGGTAAACGTAGAATTTAAGGGGTACACGGGTGAGCAAAAACTCTTTTAACGCAAAGAAAAACTTAGATGTTGCGGGCAAGAGTTTCGAGATTTTTGACATCTCATCCATCGAAGGTGCCTCTAATCTTCCCTTTAGCTTAAAAGTATTATTGGAAAACCTTCTGCGCACAGAAGATGGTGCCAATATTACTCAGGCGCACATCAAGGCCTTGGCTAATTGGGATCCATCAGTAGAACCAGAGACTGAGATTCAATTTACCCCTGCGCGTGTAGTCATGCAGGACTTCACTGGTGTTCCTTGTGTTGTAGATCTAGCAACCATGCGCGAGGCAATTGTGGAGTTGGGCGGAGATCCATCCAAGGTTAACCCGCTAGCTCCAGCAGAGTTAGTCATCGATCACTCTGTCATTGCAGATAAGTTCGGGACAAAGGATTCTTTTGAACAAAACACAGATATCGAATATGAGCGAAACCAAGAGCGATATCGCTTTTTGCGTTGGGGACAAAGTGCCTTTGATGAGTTCAAAGTAGTTCCACCAGGGACGGGAATTGTTCACCAAGTAAATATTGAATATCTGGCGCGCGTAGTAATGGTTCGCTCTGTAGATGGTGTTGTCCGCGCCTACCCTGACACTGTCGTAGGTACCGATTCACACACAACGATGGTCAATGGTTTGGGAGTTTTGGGTTGGGGAGTCGGTGGCATTGAGGCCGAGGCTGCATTGTTGGGCCAACCAGTTTCGATGCTCATTCCTAAAGTTGTTGGCTTTAAGTTAACTGGTCAACTTCCATTGGGAACGACAGCTACCGATATGGCACTAACGATCACAGAGATTTTGCGCAAGGTAGGAGTTGTAGGAAAGTTTGTAGAGTTCTTCGGTCCTGGTGTTGCCTCTGTTCCAATGGCAAATCGCACAACTATCGGAAACATGAGCCCTGAATATGGTTCAACTTGTGCAATCTTTCCTATTGATGAAGAAACACTTCGATATCTTCGTCTTACAGGACGAAGCGATGAGCAGATCGCACTTGTTCAAGAATATTCAAAGAAACAAGGAATGTGGCATGACCCATCAGTTGAACCTCGCTTCTCACAAGTGGTAGAGCTTGATCTTTCTACAGTAGTTCCATCAATCTCTGGACCGAAAAGACCACAAGATCGAATCGCACTTAGTGATTCAAAAACTGCCTTTGAAAAGATTCTTCCTTCATACTTAAGTGATAAGACAAGTAGGGATGAAGTTAAAGCAGGATCAACACGTGTGAAAAACGGTGATGTTGTTATTGCATCAATAACATCCTGTACAAATACATCAAATCCTTCAGTAATGATTGGTGCAGCGTTGCTTGCAAAAAAAGCTGTAGAAAAGGGATTGAAATCCAAGCCTTGGGTGAAAACAACTCTTGCACCAGGATCTAAAGTTGTCACAGATTATTATGATCGCGCAGATCTAACTCAGTATATGCAAGCCCTTGGTTTCCACTTGGTCGGGTACGGCTGCGTCACATGTATTGGAAACTCTGGCCCACTTCCAATCGAAGTTGGAAAAGCCATTGGCGAGGGCGATTTAGCTGTCACCGCAGTGCTTTCAGGTAATCGAAATTTTGAAGGACGCATTAGTCCGGAAGTAAAGATGAATTACTTGGCATCCCCACCACTAGTTGTTGCCTATGCAATCGCTGGAACCATGGACCATGACTTTGAAAAGGATTCTCTAGGCAAAGACACAGCCGGTAACGATGTATACCTGAAGGACATTTGGCCATCACCTCAAGAAATTCAAAGCGTTATCGATGCTTCTATTTCATCTGAAATGTTTAAGAAAGATTATGCAACAGTATTTGAAGGCGATCATCGCTGGAAATCACTTGCAACTCCTACTGGCAAAATTTTTGAGTGGGACGCCAAGTCAACCTATGTGCGCAAACCGCCATATTTTGATGGCATGCCTAAGCAGCCGACTCCGGTTACAGATATTTCTGGAGCGCGAGTTCTTGCAATCCTTGGAGATTCAGTAACAACTGATCACATTTCTCCAGCAGGAAACATCAAGGCTGATTCTCCAGCTGGAATTTATCTTGCAGAGCATGGAATCGAGCGAGCAGACTTCAATTCATATGGCTCCAGACGTGGAAATCATGAAATTATGATTCGCGGAACTTTTGCAAATATTCGCTTAAAGAATCTTTTGCTTGATGGAGTTGAGGGTGGATTCACTCGCAACTTCCTCAATGGCGGAGAACAAACAACAATTTTTGATGCATCTATGGCTTATCAGAACGCAGGAGTTCCATTAGTAATTCTTGCAGGTAAGGAATATGGATCAGGATCATCCCGTGACTGGGCTGCAAAAGGCACCGCTTTGCTTGGCGTAAGAGCGGTTATTGCGGAAAGTTTTGAAAGAATTCACCGTTCAAACTTGATCGGAATGGGAGTTCTTCCATTGGAGTTTAAGAATGGCGAATCTGCAGCATCATTAGGACTAAATGGGACCGAAGTATTTTCAATCGCTGGCATCACCGCTCTCAATAACGGGGGAGTTCCAAAAGAGCTCACCGTAACTGCCGGAGACAAGAGCTTCACCGCAAAAGTTAGGATTGATACGCCAGGAGAAGCTGATTACTACCGACATGGTGGAATCATGCAGTTTGTACTGAGGTCACTTCTTTAACGTTTACCTTCAGTTTTTCAGGGTTCTCAATGGAATTGCACTCAGCACTACTCCAGCAACAAGACCCCAAAAGGGTGAACCAAGCCCCAGCGGTTGGATACCGCTGATCGTAATCAATAGCGTTGCCATGGCTACTTCACGTCCTTGAACTCCTGCTACTGATTCATGAAGCGAGTTGGCTAAAGCTGGCATTAATGCCAAACCAGCGATCGTGGCAATCATGGCAGGTGGAAGCATATTAAATAGATCAATTATTGGGATAGTAAAAACTGCTGCCGTAATGTAAAAAATTCCACACAAAACTCCTGCCGTGTATCGAGTAGTTTTGTCAGGATCGGCATGTTCACCAACTGCGATATTTGCAGTGATCGTTGAGGTGTTTACTCCTGTATTTCCAAACGGTGCCGTGAAAAGTGAAATAAATCCTCCGGTCAAAATTGAATATTTGATGGGAGGTTGGTATTTGGCTGATCGCAGTACGGTGAATCCTGGGGCATATTGTGTGGCAAGAGTAGCTAGAACCATTGGAAGTGCCAGATTAATTGCGCTAGCCCAAGTGAAATCAGGTTGAATGAATTGAGGATGCACCCAAAATAAATCTGCTCCGTTAAATTGTAGCTTGCCTAAAGCAACTGTCAGGACAATGCCAACGATAAACACTGGAACTACGGGTGTTCTTACATTGAGTCTTCGTGCAACGAAAAAAACAAGAACCATTATGAATACGAGCCATGGTTCTGCCGTAAATGAGGTGAAGATTTGGACACCAAACTGGAATAAGACACCGGCAAGCATCGCCATGATTATCTCGTGAGGTATGAATTTCATTATCTTTCGCATTGCACCCGTTGCGCCAATAATGATGAATGTAACTGCGACGATAATGTAGGAGGCAACTGCTTCGTTTATGGAATGTGCCTGCAAACTTGTGACGAGTAAAACCATAGATGCAGTTGATGGGGAGCCAATCATAGGCATTCGAAAACGTAAACTTAGGAATAGCCCAAATAGACCAGAGGTTAACCACGTAATAAAGATCCAGTTAGATGTTTGAGCATCAGTGAAGGATCCATTTTTTGCCGCCGTAAGTTGAATGACGATTGGACCTGTAACTGCGACGAGAACAACCAAGAACCCCGAGACGAGAGTTCCAAGCGTGGCATCTTTTGGGAAACTCTTTAGGTTGCTAAGAACAGCGCCCAAACCGTTTTTCGTTGTGCCTTCATAAAGCTCAGTCATTTGTCTTAGTGTAGACCTCGAAAAGCCTTCGACTAGACCCACTGCTCTTCTAGTTCATGGTTTAAATGAGTTCTGGCCTTGTAACAAAGTTGTTAGTTTTAAGCAGGAAGTGATGCAACACCTTTGTCGTGGAATCGCTTTCCTGAAGTTGACTCACTAATTCCCTCACGATCTAGGTAAGGCAAAATCCCACCTAAATGCATTGGCCAACCAGCGCCCATCAACATACACAAATCTATTTCAGCCGGAGATGAAACAACGCCCTCATCCAACATAGCTCGCGCCTCTTCAGCCAAAGCTTTCAACGCTCGCACACGAACTTGCTCCGCAGTTGATGGAGAGTTTCCCTTTTCTACAAGTGCAATCGCGGCAGGGTTAGGAGCAAATGTTCCATCTTCATTTTTGATGTAGAAGTTACGAACGCCCTCT
>WLED01000075.1 GCA_009704445.1 Actinomycetota bacterium | reverse complement strand
GACCATAAGTTCATAATGACGCATGAGTTAACCCGACCTCCTCTGGACTAAGACGGCCACAGTATTTCTGTGACAGGAGGGTTAATACTTCTTAATTCGACAACCGGGGTTTGCCCCTGATGGCTCTTAAGAGAGTTAAGGGTAGGCCTTAAGGGGCGATTTTGCTAAATCAGTGCGGGGATTATTGCTACCTGCCAGGGGTTTTAAGGCTTGGACATCAAGGCTTGGGCTTTAAGGCTTGGGCTTTTGTACCCCGCCTGAAGTCATGACAACAGGATCTAGCCCACCGATGTTGGATGGTGCAGGAAATGACATCACAGGCTGTCCACGAAGTGCGCCCCTCATGAACTGCGTCCAGATTCTTGCGGGGAATGATCCACCAGTTACAGATGTCATTCCACCAATTCCATTTAATGATTGTGTTGCGTTATCTCTAAAGAAAGAAACTGATGCGGCAATCTGTGGTGTGTAAGCACTAAACCATGCAGATGCATTTGATTGTGATGTTCCAGTTTTTCCTGCAGCAGGTCGGCCGAGTGCAAGTGCTGCTGCTCCTGTTCCACCGGTGATTGTTCCTTTAAGTGCATAAGTTAAATCTGCCATGACATCTTTGCTAAAGACTTCTTCGGTCGATGGTGTGGCTTCATACAAGACACCTTTGTTTGCGCCAATCACTTGTGAGACTAAATATGGTTTTGATCTAATACCTTGGGCTGCAAATGTTGCATAAGCATTTGCAACATCAATTACGTGAGGGCTAGATGTTCCAAGTACAAATGATGGTGTTGGCATCATTGCAACAGATTCTGGAATTCCTGCACGGCGCGCAACATCAACAACTTTGTCTGGTCCAACATTGATGCCAAGTGGGACAAATATTGTGTTAATTGAGTGCTTGGTTGCAGTCATTAAATCAACTTGACCCCAACCATTATTTCCATAGTTGAAAACCTCATATGGTTTACCTAGATCATCAAATGTTTGTGGTGAGTCACCGTTCCACATGGATGTCAGCGGGATTCCTTTTTCTAATGCAGCAATAATTGCAAAAGGTTTAAATGTTGAACCAGCCTGGGTAATTGATTGCGTTGCATCATTTAACTGACGCTCTAAGTAATCGCGGCCTCCATAGAGTGCAAGAACTTCACCGGTTCCTGGACGAATTGCTGCCAAGCCGATTCGAAGATCCTCTGGCGCGTTTGATGGATAAAATCTATTAACTGCATCAACTGCAGATTGTTGTGCTTGTTGGTCAAGAGTTGTTTTAATTACTAACCCACCAACTAGAAGTTGGTCTGGGGTAAAGCCAAACTTAGCTAACTCTTTTTGAACTGCTTCGATGACGTGACCCTTTGGTCCACTTAACTGTCCAGATGTTGCACGTGGTGCTACTTCCGGCAGTTTCATCTTGGCCGCTTCATCTTTGGTTATCCAGCCCTCTTCCAACATATTGTTCTTCACATATTCAAAACGGTTGGCTAAGCGCTCTGCATTACCTTCGGCAAATACTGGATCGTATAAACCAGGCGAGCGCAGAATTGAAGCGATAACTGCCGCCTGTGAAATCGTCAGTTGGTCAACGTTGCGATTGAAATACTGCTGCGATGCCGTCATAACTCCGTAAGAGCCGCGGCCAAAGTAAATTGTATTGAGATAGCTTTCAAAAATTTGATCTTTAGAAAGTTCGTTCTCTAGTTTGATTGCGATAACAAGTTCTCGAATTTTTCGCTGAATTGTTCTGCTCGGCGTTAAAAAGGCAGTCTTTGCATACTGTTGAGTGATCGTGGAGCCACCTTGCAAGGAGCCACCGGTGAGGTTGTTAAAGGCTGCACGCAAAATTCCAGTGACAGAAAATGCCTTGTTTGAATAAAAGCTTTTGTCTTCTGCAGCAAGTACAGCTTGGCGAACTTTTAATGGGATTTTTGCGAGTGGAACAATCTGGCGATTTTGTGTTCCTACTCGACCGATCTCTTCACCGTTTGAATATTGAAAAATTGTAGATTGGCTATTTACATAGGCATTTGCATCAGGGACATCAACAGTGAAGTACGCAAGTGCGAATAAAACAGAGCCGGCGACAAAGCCAAACCCAGTTACAAATACTGCAACTCGAACCAGTACTTTTCGCATCATTTGATAATGCTATCGGCTTGCATAATCCTCATCCTCCAAGGTGCGTACCTTTCGGGGCGCCTTACGTTCAATTCCATCACCCAACATGTATGAAGCGCACAGGTGATTCCAAGAACAGTTACGACAAACCTCCACTATGTAAACAGTGAACTCTCCGAACTCTCTTTCCATCTCAACTAACTCTCTCGGGGACTTAATGCGCCCTGAGTACTGACCTAGTTGTTCCCCAAAGGTGTAGCGGAGTTCGACAAGCTCCTCTTTTTTGCAGACCGGACAGTTTCTATCGACTTTGTCGCCGTGCCATTTAGCAGCGCGCATCAAATAAGGGTCGGCATCACAGGCATCGACAACCCCCCGAAAAAGCGCCATTAATGTGGCCCGCTTATCGAGTGAATAATCGATGAATGAACGTTGCGATTTCATTAAGGAGAAGAATAATCCTAAATAGATGGCTACGCTCTTTCTTATGAGTTTCTTTGGGTTACTTCGACACCCACGGCTATCTCGCCTCCTTGCTGTTCGCTGGACCGGCCAAGCAACCGATGGTGTATTTCAAAGCGCACTTGCATCCTTTGTTTTGTTTTCTCCAGAGCGCCAAGCAAATGCACTAAGTGCAGCGATTGGTTTTGCTGTTGTTTTGATGCCGTACTCCATCGTTGGTCCTTTTGTAGGAACAATCCTGGATCGAGTTTCCAGGCAACGTGCACTCTTTTATGCAAATCTAGCGCGCAGTATAAATCTCTTAGTGGTTGCGTTGTTTGTATTTAGTGGAACAACTGGGGTAACACTTACTGCAGTTGTGTTAATCGCATTTGGTATCAATAGATTAATCCTTGCCGCGCTTTCTGCTGGCTTGCCTCTACTTATTGATTCTCAATCTCTCATAACTGCTAATGCTATTGCTGTTACAGGTGGTTCGGTTTTAGTTGTTCTTGGTGGTGGCATCGGAGTTGGTGTGCGCGCGCTGATTGATGGCGCGGCAATTGCAGATCATGCAGATTCAATTTTAGTTTTAATGGCATCTGCTGGTTATTTAACTGCCGCACTACTTACTGGCCGGCTAACTAAATATGAAATTGGTCCACAGAAGCATGAGAAAGCTGCGGCCTCATTTACTCAAGGATTTATTGATATGAAGGAAGGTATTGCTTTTCTTCGCACGCACATTGATGCAGGTCGCGGAATTATTGCCACCGCTGTTCACCGTGGAGGATTAACAGCACTTACTTTGACTGCGCTGTTGTTAGAGCGCAACACATTTAATGATCCGAGCAGTCCCGAAGATGGTTTGCAGGGTTTTGGAATTGCGCTAACTATCGCTGGCATTGGCGTCTTTTGCGGAGCCTTTCTTGCCCCTTATGGTGTTAGTCGATTTGGGCGACACCGCTGGATCAAGTTTGCAATGTTTGCAAGTGCTTGTTCTCCACTTGTTTTGGCAGCATCTCAAACACAAGTTGCTTTAGCAATTACAGCTTTCTTTACAGCTTTTTTTGGGCAGAATGTAAAAGTTACCAATGACGCTCTTGTCCAATCAAAAATTGACGACTACTTCCGAGGCCGAGTTTTTGCTGTCTATGATGTTGTTGTTAACTTCGCAATTGTTAGCGGGGGATTAATCGCGGCGCTCATGTTGCCTACAACTGGTGTAACAGCAAAAGTTCCATTGTTTGTGGCTGCTGCTTATTTGCTTGTGGCGCTAGTTGTTTTGGGGCCAAGTAAATTTAAGGCTTCTGCTTAGCCCACCATTGCAGCAGAGCTTGCGTAGCTTTTTCTTCACCGATTTGACCTTGCTCTAGGCGTAGTTCCATTAAGAAATCCATTGCCTGGCCCACTTCGCGTGAAGGTTTAAGTTTTAAAATCTCCATAACTTGTGTGCCATCTAAATCTGGACGAATCTTTGACAACTCCTCTTGCTCCATTAAGGACTCAATTCGAGCTTCTAATGAGTCGTAACGAGCAGATAAGCGATCGGCCTTGTTCTTATTTCGTGTTGTGCAATCGGCGCGAGTTAACACATGCAGATGAGTCAGTAGTTCACCAGCATCTCGCACATAACGGCGCACTGCTGAATCAGTCCATTCATCATCACCATAGCCATGAAAGCGAAGGTGGAGCGCGGTTAATAGTTCAACTGCATCGATGGTGTCATTATCAAAACGCAAGGCCTGTAAGCGTTTTTTTGCAAGGCGCGCACCAACGACTTCGTGATGGTGAAACGAAACGCCACCACCTTCTATGAAGGCACGAGTTTTTGGTTTGCCGATGTCATGTAACAGCGCAGCTAGTCGAATGACAAGGTTGGGTCCGCCCAAACGTTCCTCATGGCTAATTGCTTGTTCTAAGACGGTGATGGAGTGTTCATAAACATCTTTATGGTGGTGATGTTCATCAACTTCTAATCGAAGTT
>WLED01000074.1 GCA_009704445.1 Actinomycetota bacterium | reverse complement strand
GTTGTGAATATGCCGCTGCTTCTTCAAGAGCATTGAGTTGACTGCGATGAATGTTTTCAATCAACGCTTCACGAAGTAGTTCGTTATCGGGTGTTTGGCGAATAATTACAGGAATTGTTTTTAACCCTGCAGCTTTTGCGGCCCGAAAGCGGCGCTCTCCCATAATCAATTCATATGAACCTGGTTTTACTTGTCTAACAACAGGTGGTTGTAAAATTCCAATTTCTTTTATAGATGCAATTAATTCATCAAGCGCTACAGGATCAAAATGTGTTCTAGGTTGTCTTGGGTTAGGTGAAATTGATGCAATATCAACTTCATTTTGTTGTCCAACTTCTTTTCCTTCAACAGTTAAAGAAGTTGGAATCAGTGCATCCAGATTAGTTCCCAGTCCCCCGCGTCTCGCCATCACGCAATCTCACCTTCGCGCTTGTAATGTATTGATACAACATTGGAATCAAAAGGTTTTCCGCGCTCTGCAAGTTCGCGAGCAACAGACATATATGCAACAGCGCCAGGAGAAACTGGATCATAAGTCATGACTGTTTGTTTAAATCCTGGTGCTTCTGAAACTCTTACTGTGCGGGGAATTGGAATATCAATTAGTTCATTTGGATAGTGTTTACGAATTTCATTTGCTACATCGTTTGCAAGATTTGTGTTGTTATACATTGTTAATACAAAAGTTGATAACTTCAATGTTGGATTTAGTCTTTTCTTAACTAGATCAAATGTTTTTAGCAGTTGTGAAAGGCCTTCTAATGAGTAGTACTCGCATTGAATGGGAATCAAAACTTCTTTAGCGGCAGTAAAGGCATTGATTGTTAACAAACCAAGTGATGGTGGACAATCAATAAAAATATAATCAATACTTTGTGATTGAGCTGCGCGATCTGCAATCAAAGTTTCAATTGCTTCTTTTAATCGCATCTCTCTGGCAACCATTGGTACAAGTTCGATTTCGGCTTGTGCCAGTGATGTGTTTGAAGAGACGCATTCAAGAGATGGAAAGCCTGAGACTTTTTGGGCTACTTGAGAGATGGTGGACTGCCCCATTAAAACTTCGTAAATTCCCGCATTATCAATATGTTCAACACCGAGGGCGGTGGAGGCATTTCCTTGTGGATCAAGGTCGATAACAACAACATTTAATCCACCCATAGATAGTGCAGCGGCTAGGTTGACTGTGGTGGTGGTTTTGCCGACTCCGCCTTTTTGATTGGCGACAGTCAAGATTCGAAGGGACGCTGGTTTAGGCATTGGCTCTTTTAGTCGACGGGTTCCGACGACCTTCTTTGTTTCACGTGAATCATCCACGCGGGTAGTTAAGCACCTTTTTTGACTTCAACAATGCGCCCAAGCTCGATTCCTTCAAGGTTGAGTTCATGGAGGGTGGATTTGGGCACCGTCAACATCTCTTCTTGGGCTTTTTCGCCCTTCATGGCCAACAATGAGCCATTGACCTTCAATAGATGCCAGCTAATTTTCTTGAGTTTTTCCAAGGGAGCTACAGCTCTGGCAGTCACGTAATCGGCGGTGGTTTTGACGTCTTGGGCCCTCCCACGAATAACCTGAATCTGTAGTGGGGTTTGCCCTGATATTTCCGAAAGTGCTGCGGTTGCTTCTTGCAGGAACTCCACTCGGCGCTCCAAAGGTTCGATCAGAACAACCTTTAGGTCAGGCCTGGCAAGTGCGATGACGATGCCTGGAAGCCCCGCGCCTGAGCCAATATCAAAGACAGTGGCGCCTTTAGAAAAGAGGGTGGTTATGGGTAGGCAGTTGAAAATATGGCGCTCCCAGATGCGGTCAGCTTCGCGAGGACCGATCAAGCCACGCTCAATTCCTTGGGTTTTCAGGAATTGGGCATAGGCGCGGATTCGCTGATCCTCTGGGAAATACCGGGAGATGAGGGTTTCACGTGAAACCTCTCCAGGGATTTCCCCTGGTTTGGTCTCCAAAGGGCTTGACTCCAATTATTTAGGCTGATTTAAGCAGGGTAAATAACAACGAATCGATTTGGGTCTTCTCCGTCTGATTCGCTGGTTAGCCCTAGGTCTTGGATGGTGTCGTGGATGATTTTGCGCTCAAAAGCATTCATTGGCTTTAGCTTTATTGAGCCACCGGTGGTTTTTGCCTCTTCTGCCATCTCTTTGGCTAGGGCGGTTAACTCTGTTTTGCGATTGGCTCGGAAGTTATCGATATCCAACATAAGACGGCTTCGATCCCCTGTAGAAGTCTGTACGGCCAAACGGGTTAGCTCTTGGATTGAATCCAAAACCTCTCCGTCCCGGCCAACAAGGTGGTTGAGCTTTCCGCCGACAATAGCCAGGGATGCTCGGCCGTTTTCAACGTCGATATCAATATCTCCATCAAGGTCAGCGATATCTAGCAAGGCCTCAAGGTAATCGGCGGCAATATCGCCCTCTTCCTCTAATTTGGCAGCGGTTTTTGGTGTTTTTAGGTCGCTGTCTTTTACAGAGTCGCTTGTGTCATCTTTTTTACTGGCTTTTGAGGTGGTTTTTTTGGTAGTTGCTGCGCTCTCTTTTGTAGAGCTCTCTTCCACAACATCTGCTGTTTTTTTCTTAGGCATTGTGCCCCCTTTGTCGGGTTTGAGGTGAATTAATACTATTTGTCTGAATTAAGAAGTTGAGCTTCTTTTTTCATTTACTGCTTTTGCTCTCGTTAATCTCTCTAATCTTTTTGGTCTCTAGTTCGTGTGGTCTCTATTTTGTTAAGTTGCACTGCTGGCTTAACTACTTCTTTTTCTTCTTTTTATTTTTATTATTTTTTGGTTGTTGGCGCTGGCCTTTGTTTTCATCTTCTATTTGAACATCTCCGCTAGCCTCTTCAACAATTCCACTCTTTTTGTTTCGTTTTTTATGTAACTCTTCATAAGCCGGTGAGCCTGGCGTTGGATTTCTCTTAATGACATAGAACTGTTGTCCCCATGTCCAAAGGTTTGTCGTTGACCAGTAGATCAAAACTCCAATTGGGAAGTTAACTCCTGTAATAGCAAAAATAACAGGGAATGCGTACAACATAATTTTTTGCTGTTGCAGCATCATATTGTTTGATGAATCCATCTTTGGCATGCCTTTAGTCATCAACTGGCGTTGAGTGGTGAAGGTTGTCAAAGACATAAAGGCAATCAAGAGAATGGTGACAAATTTTACGGTTGAGATATCTGAACTTAAAAAAGTTTGCGAAATCGGAGCGCCGAAGAATTTGGCTTGGGCGGCATTGACTACATCTTCTTGAGTAAAGACACCGTGTCGCACTGGAGGGTTTTTACCTATCCCGTTTAACACTGTAAATAAAGCAAAGAAAATCGGTGCTTGCGCAAGGATTGGAAAGCATGACGCAAGAGGGTTTGTTTTGTGCTCTTTGTAAAGCTTCATCATCTCTTCGGACTGCTTTTGACGATCATCCTTGTATTTCTTTTGAATCTCCTTCATGTGTGGTTGAAGGGCTGTTAAAGCTCGCTGACTTTTAATTTGTTTTACAAAAAGCGGGATCAAAATAATACGGATGATAATGACGAGACCGATAATTGAAAGAGACCAGGTAACTCCGCTGCTTGATCCGAAGATTGGAGAGAGAAGATCGTGGATTTTTATAATAACCCAAGAAACCGCTATATATAAGGGTTTTAGGATGCTATCCATTGACTGTTACCTTTTCTTTCTTCTCGTCTAGTGTCAACTTGTTCGATTTCTCGCTTGACTTCTTGTTTAACTCGTTTAAGTTATTTGAGTTCCTGTTATTTTTTACCGGCACATAATCCACGCCGCCATGTGACCATGGGTTGCAGCGCACTAAGCGCCACAGAGACATTGCAACTCCTTTAAAACCATAGTTTTCGATCGCAGTTACCGCATATGAAGAACATGATGGGTAGTACTTGCATCGGGGTCCAAACATTGGTGAGATCCATTTTTGGTAGATCTTGATTGGTGTCGTTAAAAGAATCTTCATTTTTGTTGAGCCTTTTGGACGGTTTTTTTCACAGTTTGGGCAACAATGTTTTTAACTTCATCAGCGACATCGATTGGTTGTGTTTTCTGGCCGTTGCTTGAACTAATTGATTCTGATTTAGTTTTCTGAGGGTTTTTCAAAGCTCTAATGACAAAAAGGCTTCCTTCTGGAAGCTGTAAGTAAACCTCTTGAAGTGCGTGACGGATTTGGCGAGCAACTCGGTGGCGCGCTACAGAACCACCAGTATTTTTGCTGATGATTAAACCTGCGCGAGCGGGTTGGTTTAATCCAGTGAGATACAAATAACCGACAAAATTAGCCGTTGTATATCGAAGGCCACTTTTTGTTGCTCGGGCGAAATCGCCGCTTTCGGTTAGTCGTGCAGTTTTTGCAAGCACGGATATCGTTTTAGATCTTTATGCAGAGAGCTTTTCGCGGCCTTTGCCACGACGAGCAGAAAGGATTGCGCGGCCTGCGCGTGTAGCCATACGAGCACGGAAGCCATGCTTCTTGGCACGGCGGCGCGTGTTTGGTTGGAAGGTGCGTTTAGTCATTTAAAACTCCTAATAATGAACTTCTACTGCGGGCCAGAAATACGGGGGAAGCGAGGAAGCAACGGTAGAGGTCTGG
>WLED01000073.1 GCA_009704445.1 Actinomycetota bacterium | reverse complement strand
TGCTTCTTTCTTGCTGTCATTGAAATGTGGAGCTAGCGCCGCAATGAATTGGGCCTTGTTCATAGAAATCCCCTTATTACGCGTAAATAGTTAAGCAATTGCTTAACGTGTGGTCAAAACTTACGCGCAAATATGGGGTGATACGTTCTTTGATTAGGGCGTGTCGCAGTTATTTATTTTTACTGATTTTCTAAAAAACTGCGTTTTTTATGCGTAGAAAACTCTAAACCAGACATTGAGAGTACTTAATCTTCACTCTCACCCATCTAAAAACCATTGAAAATAGGCTTGTTTTAGCTTCTTCTATGGTTTTACAGGAAGAGTTTTTGGTTTCAATGAAGAGCGGTTTTTTTCAAACCCATCAATGGAATCAGTCTGTTTCATGGTTAAGCCAATGTCGTCTAAGCCCTCCATCAAGCGCCAACGCGTGTAATCATCGATTACAAAAGGTAAAGACCTGCCTGAGTACTTAACTGTTCGGCTCTCAAGATCGACAGTAATTGGCGTGTTTGGATCTGATTCGATAGCAGCCCATAACGCCTCTACGTCCTCTATTTCAAGAATGACAGTGAGCAAGCCGCCTTTAAGTGAGTTACCGCGAAAAATATCTGCGAATCGGCTGGAGATAATGACTTTAAATCCATAGTTTTGTAACGCCCATACAGCGTGTTCACGAGATGAACCCGTTCCAAAGTCTGCTCCGGCAACCAGAATTGTGCCTTTCTTGAATGCTTCCTGGTTGAGCACAAACTCTGGATCATTGCGCCAAGCTGCAAATAGCCCATCTTCAAAACCACTGCGTGTTACGCGCTTCAAGTAAACAGCTGGAATTATCTGGTCGGTATCAACATTGCTTCGTCGCAGTGGTACTCCCGTGCCTGTGTGCTCAATAAACTTGTCCATAGTTCTTTACTCCTTACAGATCCGCTGGCGATGAAAGAGTTCCGCGCAACGCAGTTGCAGCGGCAACTAATGGACTCACTAAGTGAGTTCGTCCGCCTTTACCTTGACGGCCCTCAAAATTTCTATTGGAAGTAGATGCAGATCGCTCACCGACTGCAAGCTGATCTGGGTTCATTCCTAAACACATGGAGCAACCAGCATTTCTCCACTCTGCGCCGGCATCTAAGAAGGTTTTGTCTAAGCCTTCTGCTTCGGCTTCGAGGCGCACTCGAGCAGAACCTGGCACAACCAACATGCGCAGAGTTGAGGCAATTTTCTTGCCCTTCAAAATTTCTGCTGCAGCGCGAAGATCTTCAATGCGCCCGTTTGTGCAAGAACCCAAAAAGACTGTGTCAATTGCGATTGATTTCAGAGGTGTTCCAGCTTCTAGACCCATGTAAACAAGTGCTCGCTCAGCAGCTGTTCGTGCCTCTGTATCGGCTATATCAGCAGGATTTGGAACTTTTCCGCTCAGCGGCAAGCCCTGTCCTGGATTTGTTCCCCATGTAACAAATGGTTCTAATTCGTTTGCATCAAGGCTTACCTCTACGTCGAATTGTGCATCCTTATCGGTAAACAAAGTTGACCAATATGTAACAGCAGCAGCAAAATCTTCAGGTGCATGAGGTTTTCCTTTGATGTAATCAAAGGTTGTTTGATCAGGTGCAATCAGGCCTGCGCGAGCACCAGCTTCAATTGACATATTGCACACAGTCATTCGTGACTCCATGGACAGCGCACGGATGGCACTTCCACGGTACTCAATGACATAACCTTGACCGCCGCCAGTTCCGATCTTTGCGATGACTGCAAGAATAATATCTTTTGATGTGACTCCTGGCTTAAGCGTTCCTTCGATATTAATTGCCATAGTCTTTGGGCGTTGCAAAGGTAAAGTCTGAGTTGCCAAAACATGTTCTACTTCAGATGTTCCAATTCCAAAAGCAAGCGCACCGAATGCACCGTGCGTGGATGTGTGTGAATCTCCACAAACAATGGTCATTCCTGGTTGTGTCAGTCCAAGTTGAGGACCAACTACATGCACAACTCCTTGATCTTTATCCCCGAGTGAGTGGATTCGAATACCAAACTCTTTACAGTTAGCCCGAAGGGTATCTACCTGCAATTTTGATACAGGATCGGCAATAGGTTTATCGATGTTGAGTGTAGGTACATTGTGATCTTCAGTTGCAATTGTTAAATCAGCCCTGCGTACTTTGCGATTAGTAAGACGGAGTCCATCAAATGCCTGTGGGCTAGTTACTTCATGGATCAAATGAAGATCGATGTACAGCAGATCGGGTTCACCATCTATTTGGCGAACAATGTGCTCTGCCCAAATCTTTTCCGCTAACGTTTTACCCACGGCCGTCTTGCTCCTTTTTCTATCCCACTTGCTGTATCAAATAATGGGATGCTAATATCACTCTGTGAACAAGAAGAATAGCGGAGTTGGCGTTTTAGATAAAGCCGTAGCTATTTTAAGCACGTTGGAGTCAGGTCCGCACTCCTTGGCAGAGTTGGTATCAGCCACTGGAATCGCCAGACCTACTGCTCACCGCCTTGCCGTGGCCCTTGAATTTCACAGAATGGTTGCTCGGGATTTAACGGGTCGCTTCATTGTGGGCCCCCGTTCAGGTGAATTGGGAGCAGCAGCAGGAGAAGATCGTTTACTTGCGGCAGCAACACCAGCTTTGTCGGCACTTCGCGATGCAACAGGAGAAAGTGCTCAGCTGTACCGTCGTCAAGGAGACATACGAATCTGCGTGGCCGTTGCAGAGCGATTATCTGGACTTCGTGATTCAGTTCCAGTGGGAGCGGCTTTAACAATGCAGGCAGGCTCTGCTGCTCAAATACTTCTTGCATGGGAAGACTCAGAGAAAATTCATCGAGGACTAACAAATGCTCGCTTTACTGCAACTCAACTATCTGCAGATCGTCGTCGTGGTTGGGCACAATCTGTCGGAGAGCGCGAAGCAGGCGTTGCTTCTGTTTCCGCGCCCGTCCGCGGACCTAATGGAAAAGTTATTGCTGCAGTAAGCATAAGCGGCCCAATCGAACGTCTAGGACGTCAACCAGGCCGCATACATGCTGCTGCAGTTGTTGCTACTGCGGCTCGTCTGAGCGAACACCTAGCTCGCGAATAACTCTGGAGATCACCGAAAAGGAAAAACCCTTTCGTTGAAGAAGAGATTGAATCCGGCGAATCTGAACTTCACTATCCAAGCGACTTACCGTTGAGTACTTTCGCATTCCAAGTGCAAATGCAGTTCGATACTCTGATTCATCGTCGATCTCATCTAAGGCTTCATCAATACTGTTTTGATCAACCCCACGAGTTCGAAGTTCGTTCGCAATAATCCGCTTAGAGATCTTCTTTGCATTATGGCGAGACTGAGTCCATGCCTTTGCAAACTCGGCGTCATTAATCAATCCAGCTTCTTGAAGTCGAAAAACAGTTGCTTGTGCAACTTCTTGATCGATTCCGCGCTTTTTTAAGTGGGCCAGAATCTCACCCTTACTCTTTGCCCGAGCCACCAATGCATTGAGCGCAATGGTGTGGGCGATTGAGTAAGGGTCAGAATCCTGATCAACCTTTACGTAATCAAGCATGGTTGATTAGAAATCAACCTCTGAAGTTGCTTCATCGATTGCAGCTACTAACTCAGGGTCCACCTCTACAGCAACAAAATGGCCTCGAATCTTGCCTTCAATCTCATTGGCTAGATCTGGATTATCTAGAAGGAATGCACGAGCGTTTTCCTTGCCTTGACCCAACTGATCGGCTTCGTATGTATACCAAGCACCGGCCTTTTTAACGACACCGATCTCAACACCCATATCGATGAGTGAGCCTTCACGTGAAATACCTGTTCCGTAAATGATGTCAAACTCTGCCTGCTTAAATGGTGGAGCCATCTTGTTCTTTACAACCTTGACGCGAGTACGGTTACCAACAGATTCGGTACCATCCTTTAACGTTTCAATTCTGCGAATGTCCAAACGTACAGAGGCATAGAACTTAAGTGCTTTACCACCAGTTGTAGTCTCTGGGGATCCAAAGAACACACCGATCTTTTCACGCAACTGATTAATAAAGATTGCCGTTGTCTTGGATTGATGTAATGCTCCTGTAATTTTACGAAGTGCTTGAGACATCAAACGGGCTTGAAGACCCATATGCGAATCACCCATCTCGCCTTCAATTTCTGCGCGAGGGACAAGAGCTGCTACAGAGTCAACTACAACTAGATCTAACGCACCTGAACGAACTAACATGTCCATGATCTCGAGTGCTTGCTCACCTGTATCTGGTTGTGAGACTAGAAGTGCATCGATATCTACGCCCAGCTTCTTGGCATACTCTGCATCGAATGCATGCTCTGCATCGATGAATGCGCAGATACCACCGGCTTTTTGAGCGTTTGCAATTGCGTGCAACGTCAACGTTGTCTTACCGGAAGACTCTGGTCCATAAATCTCTACGATTCGACCGCGTGGAAGTCCACCAATACCAAGTGCAATATCTAATGCAATTGAACCTGTTGGAATAACTTCAATAACTGCGTTCTGTCGATCAGACATCTTCATAACTGAGCCTTTACCAAATTGACGTTCGATCTGGGCTAGGGCTGTGTCCAACGCTTTTTGGCGTTCATTGTTGGCTTTATCTTGTGCACCTTCGTTTGCTTTGTTGCTTTTTTCAGTAGCCACTTACATTCC
>WLED01000072.1 GCA_009704445.1 Actinomycetota bacterium | reverse complement strand
CCTGGGTTCCAGCGTCCCAACTGCCTGCGTGCTTTATCTATCTGCCATGGAGCCATTCCTAATGCGCCAGCTAATTCGAAAGATTTTTGATTGCGATTTGCTCCGGCAACCTTTGCAAGTGATCGAAGCGAGGATGCAATAGCACTAGTAATCATGACGGGATCAGTTCCTGTTTCAAGTGCGCTGCGCAGAGCAATCAGAGCTGCAGGTAAATTTCCATCCAACGTTGCATCTGCAACATCAAATCCTGTTGTTTCAATTCGGCCCTGGTGATACTTATCTACTGTTAACTCATCGATTACGCCGGCAGGTGCATCCGTAGATATCTGTGCGACCGCACTTGCAACCTCTCTTAAGTCATTTCCGAGTGCACCTACTAATGCAGCAACGGCAGCAGGTGATGCTTTTCTACCTAAATCCAGAAATAGCGATCGAACAAACTCACTCTTTTCTGCTTCTTTCTTTAACGACTCACAAGCAATGATTTGTGGCTTAGCTTTCTTGATCGCATCAACGAGTGCTTTACCTTTAACGCCGCCCTTATGGACAAAAATGACAGTGGTCAGCTCATCAGGAGCCTCTAAGTAGCGGGTGATCTCTGGGCGATTATCTTCTGGCAAATCTTGAAGATCTCGAATAATTAGAGCTCTACGCTCTGAGAAAAGTGATGGTGCTAGTGCATCTGCAATGTCGCCAACTATTGTCTCGCCAGCAAATAGCGTTGTCACTTCACATTTTTCTTCTTTTAACTCTGCTTGAAGTTTAGTGAGTGCGCGTTCGGCCAGCGCCGATTCCGGGCCAAGGATTAAGTAGATGGAATCCATAAACTAACCTCCCTTAGCTCCAATAAAACAATCCAATTGCTGACTTACTTTTTCGAACTCGCACGTGGTGTGATTGCGCATTAATTGCAATGGCGCCATCTTCATCGGTTCGAACAACTTGTGTTCCCAGTCTAGTCAAAGAGGCAATAGTTTCAGCCGATGGGTGGCCATAGGGGTTATTGGCACCCACGCTAATGATCGCGATTTGGGGCGAAAGCTCACTGATGAGTTGAGCATCCTGATATTTAGAACCATGGTGGCTAACTTTGTAGATATCAACTTTTCTTACCGCACCCAAAAGCCGATGTTGGGCCGGAGGTTCAAGGTCGCCTGCAGTAAAGATGCTCCAATCAATAGTGGAGATCATCATGGCAATGCTGGAGTTGTTTATCTGAGAGCCATCTCCTGGCAATGTTTCAAATTGAGCAATGTCTACTTCAGGCCATAAAACTTCAAGAGTAACTCCACTTATCTCTGCCTTCATCCCCTTTTGCGCGACCACAATTTCCGATTTCTTTAAAAGGGAAAGTACATTGCGGCTTTGTGCAGCAGGTTCTGCATTATTGCTTATCCATACCTGCCCAACTTTGCGAGATGAAGTCAGGCCAGATAAGCCACCAACATGATCTGCGTGAAAATGGGAAAGAATAAGTAGTGGAATCTCTTTGATGCCAAGATTTTTCAAACATTTGTCCTGTGCCTGTTCATCTGGTCCCACATCAATGACAATTGCTCTGCCGTTGCCTAAATTGATGACCATTGAATCACCTTGGCCAACATCGCAGTTTGCTATCTGCCAATCACCTGTTGGCCAGCGTTGTATCCAGGTTAGAGAGAAGATAAGAATCAGAATTACTGCGCTGCTTTTCTTCCACGATTTCTTAAAAAGCCACAGCAAAGCAACAATTGCTACAACTATTGAAAATCCAATGAATCCATTGTGAATTGTGAGCACAGGAAAATCAGAGATAAACGCCGCCACGCTCACGATAAAGCCAGCTGGAAATCGAATAAACCAAATTAGTAAAGTTGAAACAATCGGAGCAAAAGGAGAGACCAACGCTGCGATAAATCCAACGATAGTTATGGGTGCAACAACAGGTGCTGCCAGCAAGTTTGCAATGATGCTCATTGGTGATAAATAACCCGATAGTGCTACAACAATTGGAGAACAAAAAATCATCGCCGCAATAGGAGGTGCAAGAGCACCTGCGAGTTTTCGATGGACAGGAAAGCGCTCACTTATAATTGGTGCAAATAAAAGTAGCCCCGCAGTTGCCAAAACCGAGAGAGCAAAACCTGCATCTCGTGCCTGCCAAGGATCTCCAATTACTACCGCTGCCATGGCAAAACCTAGTGCGGGCAATGAGTCAGCTGCGCGATTGCTGGCCTGCGCAAAGATTAAAACAGCAGCCATTGCGGCAGCGCGAAGTACAGATGGTGATGGCCGCACAAGTGCAATAAAGCAGATCAGTGCGATTGCAGTTGCCAGTAGGCGGTATCTCTTGTTCCTAATCGTAAACTGCATCAACCACAAAACAAATGAGGAAACTATTGCAAAGTTAGCACCACTTACTGCGACTAAATGAGTTAATCCAGATCTCTTCATCTGCTCTTTAAATTCAGGTGTTTGTTTGGATGTATCTCCCAAAACCATTCCCGGAATTAAAGAGCCCGCATCTCCATCACCTGAATGATCTCGAAGTCCATTTCTTATTAAGCCAAGTGATGATGCCCACCTTGAGGCAGACGTAACTGCTGTTATCTCATCATTTACGATAAATAAAGCGGCAACTCTTCTTTCTTTGCTATTGATTACACGGGCGGTTGCAGTGATTAATTGACCGGGCAGAAGTTCTATTTTCTCTCTTGTAATAATTCGAATGGGGATACGCAGATAAAACTGATTCCGATTATCCTTAAAACTAAGCAGCCGTGCTAAAAAAGAGTAATTACCTGATGATGTGTAGCTTGGATCTGTGATGACTTGTGCTTGAAAATCGACTGATGAATCCACAAACTCTCGAATTGCCGAGTTTTCAATAGATGCCTGCCTTAAAGACATGGCCGTTGAACCGACAAGGAGTGCAAAGACAAGAACTACGAATCGAGTCTTTTTGCTAAAGATTGATAAGGCACAGATCAGCAGTGCAGCAAGTGAAACTCTCCAAGGCGCTGCAGCACTTTGAAAGAGCGCACCGCACCAGATGGCACCACCCAGGGCAACGGCCCTGTAATCAACTAGACCTGTATTTTGCTTTTGATCTGTGCGAATTTTGCAGTACCGATGCCGCTGACTTTTTGAATGTCTTCAATTGTTAGGAAGGGGCCATTTACTTTTCGATAGTCGATGATTCGTTGGGCAATTACTGGTCCAATTCCATCCAAAGAATCTAACTGTGATTTTGTTGCACGATTGAGATTAACTGGACCGACTCTCACATTTTTCTTCACTGAATCTGATGATCTATATGTCGATGCTGAGTCAACATATATTTGCTCACCATCACTAACAATTCTTGCCAAATTTATTGTGCTCAAATCCGCACCTGGCGCACTATCTCCTGCAGCTTTAATCGCATCGATTACTCGGGATTTACCAGAAAGTGAGTAGACACCAGGATTATTGACGGCTCCTGCAACATCGACGAATATCTCAACTTCTTGCACGATAACTGGAGAACTCATCTCAACTTCGGGTGGCTGTGCGTTGCCCCTCACAACAATAAAGAAGGAGATGATGAGTAGGAGGGCACTTATTACAAGAAGGCCTCGTTTTTGATTGGGTGTGTAGTGAAGGTCAAACCACCAGTTAGAGATTGAGTCAAAAGCATTTCTGATTTGTTCCATGGGCGCATTTTCAACGCCTTTTGAAAGAATGACCTACTAAAGCAAATTAACTGTTGATAACTATATTAACTAGCTTCGGAGCGCGAGTGATGATCTTGTTAATCTGCGCGCCAGCCAAGGCTGATACAACTGATGGAAGAGCTAATGCTGCCGCCTCTAGTTCTGCATCAGTAATTGTTGGAACAACATCGATACGGTCAATGATTTTTCCATTTATCTGCACAACAACAGTAACCGCATCGGCAACTAGTAAAGCTGGATCGACTTCTGGCCAACCTGCAAGGGCTACACATGGTTTATGACCTAGTCGCTCCCACATCTCTTCTGATGTAAATGGTGCAACAAGTGAAAGCATGATTGCAATCGCTTCAACTGATTCGCGAACAGCAGGATCTGCTGGTCCACATCCAGAGTCAATTGCTTTACGTGTTGCATTTACTAACTCCATTACACGGGCAACAGCCACGTTAAATCTAAATGATTCAACAGCAAATGCTGCATCGTGTAGTGCTTTATGAACTGCCTTTCGTAAACCTAAGTCGCCTTTACTAAAATCGATTCCAGGTGCGCTCTTTACATCACCTGATAAGCGCCATGCACGAGTTAGGAATTTAACCGAACCTGATGGTGATACGTCAGACCAATCAACATCATCTTCTGGCGGTCCAGCAAATACCATTGATAAGCGAATGGCATCAACGCCGTGATTTTCTAACTCATCAGAAAGACGAACTAAGTTGCCACGGCTTTTCGACATAGCCGAACCGTCCATAACAACCATTCCTTGATTGAGCAGACGTGTAAATGGTTCATTGAAATCAACCATTCCCATATCGTTAAGGACTTTAGTAAAGAAGCGGCTATACAAAAGGTGCAGAATTGCATGGGTTACTCCACCAACATATTGATCTACAGGTAGCCACGTATCTACTGATTTCTTAGAAAATGGTTCAGTTGCATTTGTTGGGTCGGCATAACGTAGGTAGTACCAAGATGAATCAACAAATGTATCCATCGTGTCTGTATCGCGCTTTGCATCTGCTGAGCATTTAGGGCACTTAACGTTAACCCAATCAGTTGCAGCCCCTAATGGCGATGTTCCCTTTGGCTTTAAATCTAAACCTTGTGCATCGGGCAGAGTTAATGGCAACTGATCTAGCGGCACTGGAACTTCACCGCATGAAGGGCAGTGAATAATTGGAATAGGAGTACCCCAATAACGCTGGCGTGAAACTAGCCAATCTCGCAAACGATAGTTGCGTGCGGCAGCACCTTTTTTATCTGCTTCTAACTTT
>WLED01000071.1 GCA_009704445.1 Actinomycetota bacterium | reverse complement strand
GTGCGTTTAGTAGATCAAATGCGACAGGCGCTAGTTGATGGCAATTTTGCAGATATGAAGTCAGATTTCCTTGGACGCTATAAGCACCGAAGTGGTCAAGCTCGAGATTGAATAAGAAGTGTTTTTTCTAATTCTTAGAAAGCTTGGGCAAGTGCCAGTTATATTTAATCGAGATTTCCCGGACTAAAACCACAATAAGCCCTGCGACCGAAACTGAAATCGCTGTTTCAAATTCCATTGCATCTAGAGCCAGATAAACGAGTGCACCTGAAAGACAGGCTGTACCGATAGTTTCACGGTGCAAAAGCACTGGTTCGGTTTGGCACATAATGTCTCGAAACAAACCACCAGCCACAGCTCCAGTTAGGCTTAAAACAGCAGCCGCTGCAAATGGGGCGTTATTGGTTAATGCAAACTGTGCACTTGAAACCGTGGCAACAGCCAGACCTAAAGTATCTAGTGATAAAACAAAACGGCCGACGTTTTGTGTTTTCCCAAGTGCGATTGTGATGATGAAAGCACCTACTACAGGGGCAAATAACCAGGGAGATAAAACCCAAGGTGGCTGCTCTCCCATGAAAACATTTCTAAATGTTCCACCAGAAAGAGATGCAACTGCTGCAATGAGAAGAATCCCACCAAAATCTAAACCTTTACTTGCAGCAACTCGCGCACCTACTAAGGCGAAGGCAAAAGTTGAAATTAAGTCGAGGGCAAAGACTAAAAGATCCAAATCCATAGGTTGACTCTAATGGAGGATTTAAATCAAAAGTAGTTTCTTTGCCTGATCGACTGCGCTGTGTCTGCCATCTACATCGAGTTTGCGGTAAAGATTTCTTAAATGTGTCTTCATCGTATTTTGAGATATGTGTAGCTTCTTGGAAATAGCACTAATGGGAACACCAGTGGAGAGATGCTTCAAAATCTCTACCTCCCGCTTTGTGAGTTTCTCAGCCAAAGAGCCCTGTTCAGCACCTTTTGCACTGATTCGTTGACCCATAACTTTGACTAGATTTTCTCTAAATGCTGTTGGTTTTGCTACTGCTGCCTTTACTAAGATTGGATAAAGGTTCTTTTGACGGACAAAAAAATCATTAAATCCGACTTCTGCTCCGACATTTAATGCATCAGAGAGTTTTTGAAGAGCCAATGTTTCATTATCGTTATTTAAAATTGATTGATAGACAAATTTTTCAATTCTCTCCCGCTCAGTTGTTTCGGACAAGTCCTCAGCTGAAGTTTTTCTCTCCTTCAGGTCAGAAATACCATCAAATGTGATTTCAATTTCACGTGTTAAGTCAATTTTTGGGGCTCGTCGCATTAAATCTTTCAGACGGGGAATATCAAGTATTGCAGAGCGAAGAAGTATTTCACTTGAATCAATCATCCACTCCATCTCGTGAGTGAAGGAGAATGAAGATTGCTTTGTTTGCAACTCTTTAATTACATCTACTGCCTGATGTATCAATCCGCGTGAAATCTCTAACCTAAGTGAATTGTCCGCGGCCTGAAAATACCAAGGCCACACCTGAACCGTTTGTGAAATCTCTTGTAGCTGTTTTAAAGTTTTTGTCGCCAATTCACTCTGTAACATCTCTATCTGACACCTTGCCAATACTAAATGAGCATCAAAGGGTGCACTTATTGAAGAGAATCCAAATGCGTCTGCCTGAGTGATTGCGATATTTGCCTGTTCTGCCGCCTCAAAAATCCGACCCTCAGCCCACAAGGCCATGGAGTTCATACACGCTAAATGATAAGGAATATTGACTGTAATCTCTGATGGCTCAAGAAGTTTGGCTTGCTTGAAAGTTTGAACGACTTCACTATGCTGGTCGTGAATGAAATGAATTGAGGCCTTAACTCTAAGCAGGGCGATTTTATCTGTAACTTCTATCGTTTCAATGGGATTCTCAAAATTCAAAGCCTCGTCTATTTTCATAAGCGATCGTTGAAATTGTCCACGTGTGAAATAGACATGCGCCAAAATCATTGCTGAGAGTTGATGTAAAAACTGTAGAGCTTTATCTTGTTGTCCAATGTAATCAAGTTCTTTAGCCATCGCCTCTGCAACATCAAACTCAGAATTGACTAAATGCCCAATAATTTTAATCGTTTTTCTCATCACTCCAAGGTGGGCCGTTGGATCGGAAATGTAATCAGACCACTTGATAAGCAAATCTCCTCGACCGGCAATTGCCATTTCTCGAATGCTGGTTCTTAGAACATCTTGTAGTTTTTCAAAGTCTTTAGACAGATACAGGTGTTCAATAGCCATACTAGGCTGAGATTTTTCTAGGAAATATGTAGCTAAGCGAGAATGAATGGCCTCTGAGTTTAGATTCCTTGAGTCATTCAATTCAGTAATCACTTGACGAGTTAGCTCATTAAGCTTGAAGATTCGATTACTGCCTGTAGTGACAGTTAGAAAAATTCCATCTGAGGCAAGTTTGTTCATATCTGCTTCAGAAAAATCTTGTCCGAGAATAATCGAGGCAGTTTCTAGATCAAAACTTTGCACCAGACTCAATCTAATTAAAATGGATTGCTCAAATTGTTTGAGGTTTTTAAAAACTTCTTGAGTTAAAGCAATGAGTGGATCACTCTTATCCATCTGTTCAAACTTTGAAATCTGCGATCTACCTATCGATCTAGTTAATAGCTGTACCGCCGCTGGCCAGCCTTCACACTTTTCAATAAGTCTTCGATTTTTGGGATCTTCAAAATCAACCTCATTAATTTTTGCAATTGCTGCAATTTCACTTTCAGAAAGTTTGAGGTCTTCCACATTGATCAGGCTGTAGTTTCCTAAACTTGCATAGCGATTTAGTGAATACTCAGGCGTTTGTCTGCGAATTAAGACTAGGTGAGAATTTTCTGGGAGATTATCAATTAAAACTTGGCCAAATTTAGAAACAGCAGGATTGTCAATGGTTCCTTTATCGATCACAAAGTTAATTGCTTGCTTGACTGATCGGGCAGCATCGATGAGTTCCCTCATTTGAACTTGCGGATCCTTTGATATGTGAGAATCAGGATCAAACTGAAAATCTGGAATAGCTTGGCGAATTGAAAATGCTATCTGCTCAAAAAAACTTTGGATTGAATCTCTAGGATCCATTGAAAGCCAGATAGTTGGTCGCTCAGTACTTTGGGCCCATTCAGAAACTAATGAAGTTTTTCCATATCCGGCTGGTGCTACAACAACGGTTACTCCAGGAACATTTTTTTCAAAAAGATTAAATAGATGTGGTCTTGAAATGAAGTTGGCTGGAAGGCTTGGCTTAAGACTCCTTGAGATACTTGGCTCTGGTGTGGCAGTCTCAAACTTCTTCATAGGGTTATTTTCCGCCGATAAAGAAGGAGAATTCAACTAATCCTCACCCCTAAAGGGGTGACAAGAAGGGCTATTTAATTGAGTCGGTAGTGCGGTTGACCCAACTAATTTAAGCCCGATTTAAGCGAATTTACCGGTGACTAAGAAGTAGACGCGACGTGAAACCGAAACCGCATGGTCGGCGTAGCGCTCGTAGTATCGGCCCAGCAGCGTTAAATCTACGGCCGTTTCCACGCCATGCTTCCAGTTTGGTGCAACCAGTGCCGAGATAAGTTGGCGATGTAGATCATCGATCTCGTCATCATCTCTTTCAATTTCAAGGGCCATATTTGTATCGCGAGTACCGATAACGAGGGCAGTTTTCTTGGCAATTTTTTCTGCTGCCTTGCCCAGTGAATCAAAAATTGGATGTAGCTCGGCTGGAATCGCAGACTGTGGATGGCGAAGTCTGGTGATTTTTGCGACGTGGTGGGCCATATCTCCCATACGCTCGAGATCGGCGCTCATACGCAAGGCTGTAGCGAGCGCTCGCAAATCTGAGGCCACTGGCTGCTGTCGAGCCACGATATCGATGATTCGGGCATCTAAATCATGCTGGAAGTCATCGATGGTGACATCTGATGCAATGATCTCTTCAGCCAACTTCAAATCGGAAGTCAAAATTGATTGAGTAGCTTTTTGAATTGTGCCCGAGACTTTCTCGCATAGATCAACGAGTGATTGCGAGACGCTATCTAGTTCATCCTGAAAGACTGATCTAATAAGTGCCATGGGCTAAAGGTACGCGATAGTAGTGAATAAATGCAGATGATCAGGTGAACAAAAGGCAAACTAAGGTGATGCGCCTGAGGGGGGCTATAGGATCGCCATATGAGGCTTTTCCGCAAGGAATCACCGGTTTTGGAGCCCAATGCCCTGCCCCCAGTCCTGCTTGAAGCACTGGGCCAATTAGACCAAAACGCCTTGGTGCTGGCTCCGGGTGAAGTGATTGTCTTTGCTAGCGAAAACATCGATCACATTGGAATTTTGCGAGATGGACTCATTCAGAGTCAAGAATTACTGGCAATCATCAGAGTGGTCAGACGTACCAATGTAAAGCAAACTGGCACCATCGAAGTTCCCCGTGGCCCCATTGGAGAAGGCCGTCATGAGTTAACGGTAAATGTCATTCCTTTGATTAAGGAACAACTGGTTCTTGTTTTGCTCTCAGATGAAAGTCAAGCACAGAGAATTCAAGACGTGCGCAGAGATTTTGTTGCAAATGTTTCTCATGAGTTAAAAACACCTATCGGAGCGCTACTTCTTCTAAGCGAGGCGGTACTTGGTGCAAAAGATGATCCGGAGGCAGTTACAAAGTTTGCAACAAGAATGCAGATTGAATCAAAACGGTTAACAGACTTAGTTCAAGAAATTATCAATCTCTCTCGTTTACAGGATTCAGATCCTTTGTCTGTACCTTCAGAGTTAAATGTTCAAGATCTTGTTAATGAAGCGATAGATCAAAGCCAAGTCGGGGCCGATAACCGTAAAATTAAGATCTCTACTGGAGATATAGCCAATGGAGTTGTCCTTGGTGATCGCGACCAGCTGATTATGGCTATACAAAATTTAGTTGAAAATGCCGTTAACTACTCTCCTGAAGGAACACAAGTTACGGTTTCATCTATTGTAAAAGATGGAATTATCACAATTTCAATTACTGACCAAGGTATTGGCATTCCAGAAAATGAAAAAGAGAGAATTTTTGAGCGCTTCTACAGAGT
>WLED01000070.1 GCA_009704445.1 Actinomycetota bacterium | reverse complement strand
GCTGTACGAAGCGCCCAAGAAGGAATTACAGATGGAGTTGGTTACACGCCATACACCTTTGCCTATTTTGTGATGTTGCTTCCTTATTCAATTGTGACAATCTCAATCATTACAGCGATTTTGCCACACATTTCTAAGCTTGCATTAGATGGCAAACGCGAGGAAGTTAAATCTCAACTAATACGTGCAATTAGATTAGTTGGTGTCATTACTATTCCCAGCGCTGTGGCGTTTTTGCTTTTCGGTCCGCTCATCACTGAAGTTATCTTCATGGGCATTCCGATAGCTGATGCCCGTTATATTGGTTACGTTTTATCTGCCTTAAGTTTTGGGTTAGTGGCCTTTTCGATTAACTTGATTTTGATTCGTGGTTTCAATGCTTTTGAAGACACAAAAACTCAAGTTGTCTCAATTTTTATCATTAATTGCGTCTCCGTTGGACTGTCCTACTTTTTCTTATATTCCTTGGATAACCAATGGGTGACTGTTGGCCTCGGGGTCGCTTTTTCAATGAGTTATCTAGTTGGTCTTTGGGTCACCTTGGCGTTGCTTAAAAAGCATATTGGGGTTTTGAAATTACGTGAATTTGCTGGCCAACATCTGCGGTTGTTTATCGCATCTTTTCTTGTGATGTTGCCTTTGTTTGCCATTGTTGAATACATCTCGTGGTCTGGAGTTGATTTAACACCACTACAACGTGCAGGACAGTTACTAGTAATAATGGTTGTGGCATTTATTGGATTTATCTTTGCAAGTAAGGCCGTAGGGGTGCAGGAAATCTCTATGATCCGACATTTAGGCAGTTCTATTACAAAGCGCAAGGCAAGTCAGGAATAAACAGGTTAGATTTCGGGTTATTAGTACACGGGTTGGATTTAGGGAGTCGTTGTGAGTGAAGTAAGAAACGTTGTCATCGTTGGCTCTGGACCTGCTGGCTATACGGCCGCGATTTATGCATCGCGTGCTCAATTGGAACCTTTAATGTACGAAGGATCTGTAACTGCAGGCGGCGCACTCATGAACACTACAGAGGTAGAGAATTTTCCCGGATTTACAGATGGCGTAATGGGTCCAGATCTTATGGACAGTATGCGCAAGCAAGCTAAGCGGTTTGGAACTGAGTTAATTACCGATGACATCGTTGAAATGGATTTAACTGGCGATATTAAAATCCTTAAAGATGGATCGGGTAACACAGTAAAAGCAAAAGCAGTCATTCTTGCTACAGGAAGTGCTTATCGTGAAATTGGATTAGAGAATGAAAAACGTTTATCTGGGCGCGGTGTTTCTTGGTGTGCAACATGTGATGGTTTCTTCTTTAAAGGACAAACAATTGCAGTTGTCGGTGGAGGAGATAGCGCAGTAGAAGAGGCAACGTTCTTAACTCGTTTTGCAGAAAAGGTTGTTTTGATTCATCGTCGAGACTCTCTTCGCGCATCAAAGATCATGGCAGATCGCGCAAAGGCAAATCCAAAGATTGAATTTTTATGGAACACAGAAGTAATCGATGTACTTGGCGCAGACAAAGTAGAAGGTTTAAAGCTGCGTAATACTGTTGATGGCACTGTTGGTGAAGCATCTTTTACTGGTTTGTTTGTTGCTATTGGACATATTCCGCGCAGCGAATTAATCGTTGGACAGATCAATTTAGATGCAGAGGGTTATGTAGTACCTGAAGGGCGTTCAACTCGCACTAATCAAAAGGGTGTATTTGCATGTGGCGACCTGGTCGATCACACCTATCGTCAGGCAATTACCGCGGCCGGTTCTGGCTGTGCCGCAGCATTGGATGCCGAGAAGTTCTTGGCTCACTAGTAGAGTTTCGACAATAGATCGAGGCAGAAATTTAAGGTTTAAAAGGTAGATAATTCACACAGTGTGAAGAGTGATGATGAGGAATCGAAGGAGATCGACATGGCAACAAGTGCGGTAACAACAGCTAATTTTGATGCAGAGGTATTAAAGAGCAGTACACCTGTATTGGTAGATTTTTGGGCAGAGTGGTGTGGCCCATGCCGCGCGGTTGGTCCAATTCTTGAAGATATTTCAAATGAATATGGCTCCAAAATTAAAATTGTAAAGTTGAATACAGATGAAGAGTCAGCAATTGCATTGAAGTACGGAATTACATCGATTCCTACAATGAATGTTTTTGTTAATGGCGAGGTTGTAAAAACAATCGTTGGTGCAAAGCCAAAGCCTGCGATCTTGAAGGAACTAGAAAGCTTTATCGCTTAATTTGATGTCAGATTTAAACGAATCCCAGATTCGCTCCTTTCAACAAGCCCGTGGTTTAGATGTCACGGGCTTTGTTGATGAGGTGACAGCTCGCGCAATGGAAGAGGCGCGCTGGAAACTTGGTGATCGATCTTTGTATGTACAAGCAGCACCATTAATGCGCGGTGATGATGTTGCAGCTTTACAGGCACGATTAACAGAGATGGGTTTTGATTGTGGGCGAGTAGATGGAATTTTTGGTAATCGCACCGAAGCAGCTGTTAAAGAATTTCAAAAATCAGTTGGTGAAACCGTCGATGGTAAATGTGGTCCGGCAACAATGATTGCTTTGATTCGCTTGACCCGTGTTGTCTCTGGTGGTGTTCCTTCAACGCTTCGACAAAATGCAACTCAACAATCACGCGGTCCTGCTCTAGCAAATAAAGTTATTGTTTTAGATCCGCAAGCAGATGACTCACTCATTTATGATGTTGCTGTACGCACCGAAGGACGTTTGCTGGCACTGGGCGCTTCAGTATTTTTAACTAGAGGTTCTAATAATTCACCCACAGAGTCAGAGAGAATTAGTTTTAGTAATCGAAGTAATGCAGATTTAATGATTTCACTAAACACTGATTCATACCCCAACGAAAAGGCACATGGCGCAGCTACTTATTTTTATGGCAGTGATGCCCATGGTGTTCACTCGATTGTTGGCGAGCGCTTTGCCTCACTAGTTCAACGCGAAATCTGCGCGCGCACTGACCTAACAAACTGTCGAACACATGCAAAAACATGGGATCTACTTCGATTAACTACTGCGCCAACCGTTCGTATTGATTTGGGTTATGCCAGCAATGCCGGCGACTTAGATCGACTATCTCGCCCAGAGTTTCGAGATACTGTGGCTGAAGCCTTAGTAATTGCGATACAGCGGCTTTACTTAGCTGCCGAGGATGATGCAAAGACAGGAACGTTAAAGATTTCAGACCTTCGTAACGCGGGTATTCGCCGCTAATCTGGATCTTATTTAGATCCGAGTGGCCCCTTTGGTGTGGCAGACTTAGAGGATGTCCGAGATAACGCAACGCTTTTCAACGGGCGCGCCTCAAAACCTGGAGCAGCGCTATGCAAGCCGCGCGGCCCATATGAAGCCAAGTGAGATTCGCTCACTCTTTGCTGTTGCATCTAGACCTGAGATTGTTTCTTTGGCCGGTGGTATGCCAAATCTTTCTGCATTGCCAATGGACATGATGGCCGACGTTGTTCAAAGTTTAATTCGTAACAACGGTCAAGAGGCGTTGCAGTATGGAAACGGACAAGGCCATCCAAAGCTTCGCGAACAGATCTGTGAAGTTATGGCGCTAGAAGGAATCCGCGCAAACCCTGATGATGTTTTAGTAACAACTGGTTCCCAGCAGGCTTTGGATTTAATCTCTCGAATCTTTTTAGATCCTCAAGATGTTGTTCTTGCTGAAGCACCTTCCTATGTTGGTGCACTTGGAACATTCCATCAGTACGAGGCATCTGTTGTGCATGTTGAGACTGATGACAATGGTTTAGTTCCATCGGCTTTAGAAGATGCGATCAAAACAGTGAGAGCAGCCGGCCGAAAGATTAAGTTTTTATACACTATTCCTAATTATCAAAATCCAAGTGGAGTTTTACTTCCATCATCTCGCCGTACGGAGATTTTGAATATTTGCCGAGATGCCGGCATTTTCGTAGTTGAAGATAATCCTTATGGTTTGTTGGGTTTTGATCAACCATCACCAAATGCAATGCGAGCAGAAGATTCAGAGAATGTTATTTACTTAGGATCTTTCTCTAAGACAATTGCTCCAGGATTGCGAGTGGGCTGGGCGCTAATGCCGCCTTCGTTAAAGGAAAAAATGGTGATTGCAAGTGAGTCATCTATCTTGTGTCCTTCTAATTTCACACAGTTAACAATTTCAAATTATTTGGCTAATCAACCATGGCGTGATCAGATCGCATCTTTTTGCGATCTTTATAAAGTCCGTCGTGATGTGATGTTGGAATCACTCGATGAGTATTTTCCCGCCACTGCTAAATGGACAAAACCAGGTGGTGGTTTTTATGTGTGGGTTACTTTGCCTAATGGAATTGATACAAAGGCTTTAATGCCTAAAGCAATTGTTGCCAAGGTTGCCTATGTTCCAGGGACAGCCTTTTATGCCGATGGTTTTGGCTCTTGGTCTTTGCGTTTGGCTTACTGCTATCCAACTCCAGAACGAATTCGTGAAGGAGTTAAAGCACTTGGTGGGGTTATCAAACAAGAGATGGCAAAACTTGGTGGTAAAGAGTTAAAAGGTTAGCTCTTTAAAGCTTTTGTAATCCGCTTTAAATCTTCTACTCCTGCAAATTCAATAACAATTGTTCCTTTTTTTACGCTGCCCTGAATTGTGACTCGAGTGTCTAAAACATCACCGATGCTCTCTGCGATCTCGTGAAGTTCGGCCGAGCTAGATTTAGTTGATTTTGGCTTCTTTGCACCAGATTTAATGGGTAAGCCTTCTGCAATTATCTTCTCTGTTGCGCGTACAGAAAGACCTTCGGTAGTAATCCGTGTTGCTAGTTTTTCTATTGCAGATGCGTTTTCTAATCCCAATAATGCGCGGGCATGGCCTGCAGAAATCTGCCCGGTAACAAGTTTTTGTTGGACCGATGTTGGTAAGTTCATTAAGCGAATTGTGTTTGAGATCAGCGGACGTGATCGACCTAGTTTGATTGCTAACTCATCATGAGTGCAATTAAAGTCAGTAAGCAGTTGTGAATATGCCGCTGCTTCTTCAAGAGCATTAAGTTGACTGCGATGAATGTTTTCAATCAACGCTTCACGAAGTAGTTCGTTATCGGGTGTTTGACGAATAATTACGGGAATTGTTTTTAACCCTGCGGCTTTTGCGGCCCGAAAGCGGCGCTCACCCATAATCAATTCATATGAGCCTGGTTTTACTTGTCTAACAACGGGTGGTTGTAAAATTCCAATTTCTTTTATAGATGCAATTAATTCATCAAGTGCCACAGGATCAAAATGTGTTCTAGGTTGTCTTGGGTTAGGTGAAATTGATGCAATATCAACTTCATTTTGTTGTCCGACTTCTTTTCCTTCAACAGTTAAAGAAGTT